>JAOAAI010000145.1 GCA_026418955.1 Candidatus Goldiibacteriota bacterium
AGATACGAAAAAATGGACGATTTTATGATGTATATTCTGCTATACTTAAAGAAAAAAATTTTTTTAAATATTTTTACAATGACTATTTTTTAAAAAAATCTTAGCAACCCGAACTTAAAAAATTAATTATAGGATATAAACAAAAAAAATAAAATTTTTGTTTCTATTACTGAAAGGTTTTTACAAAGGCAATTACAGAAAATATTTATCAGGCAGGTTGTATAAAAAAATTTTACGTAAAAGAGAAAAAATATTTACTTTTTATACTCATTATATACTTTTCTATATTTTTCAAGCATACCCTCATATTTTGTCACTATCTCATTATGAATATCTGTTTTTTTCTTTTCTTTACGTTCCCATAATAATTTTATGAAAAATTGAGATACGTTCAAACCTTCTTTTGCCGATAATGATTTCGCCATTTGTTTTTCTTCATTATTCACCCTGATTAAGATTTATCTATCCTTCATAACCTTTGCCTTCCGTCTCATTAAAATATATAATCAAAGTCAAGTATTTTTATCCTCCAAAAAATTCATTTATTTTTACTACAAAATTTAGTTAATTATTTATCTATTTCATAGTATTCACTTAAGTTTACAAAAACCTCTTCAATATCGTTAAACTTTAAAAAAACTCTATCGTCAATATATGTCTCTCCTCTATTTATTAAAACAACCTTCCCACCATTATTCAATGTGTATATTGGCATAAAAGCAGCTGGTTGAACAACAAGAGAAGTTCCTATTACAAGCATTAAATCTGAATGTGCAGCCTTATATAGTGCCATATTAAAATCCTCAGGTGGTAACATCTCTCCAAAAAAAACAATATCAGGTTTAATAACTCCACTGCATTTACAGGATACAACTTTTTCCATAAAGAGTTTTTTCAAAAAAACTTCGTAATCATATGACTTCCTACATTTCAAACAATGGCTCATATATATTGAACCATGCAATTCATAAACATTTTTTGAACCAGCAAGTTTATGCAACCCATCAATATTCTGTGTTATTATTGCTTTTAATTTTTTTCTATCTTCTAAAAATTTTAAAAAATAATGGGCGATATTGGGCTGATATTCTTTTGCTAAAATCTCCCTTAAAAAATCAAAAAACATCTGCGGATGTTCATTAAAATAATCAATATTAAAAACTTTTTCTTGTGGATATCTTTCCCAAATTGGATTTTTTTCTCCTCTAAAATCAGGTATACCGGATAAAGTGGATATACCTGCACCTGTTAAAGCAGTTATATAATCTGATGATTCTATCAATTCAATCAATTTTTTAAGTTCCATGTATCTTTCTTTATTATTATTTTTTTGATGGTGTCGGTGTAGGTTTTGCTCCCCATGCATCAAAAGAAAATCTGGATTCAAGTCCCATAAAACCTTCAAATCTATAGGTGGAAAAAGTTGGATCCTTTATTACTCCTTCTAAAACCAGTTTATTTGTTGGATCCAAAGAATATTCAAAACCAAGTGAATGTTCTAGATATAAATTCAAATTTGGCTCTCCTAGTAAACTCCTACCTTCTAGTAATCTCATACGATAGTCAAAATAAAATTGATCTGTCAAATATTTTCCTATGCCGAGTTCCATCTTTGTTTTTGAAGTAGGTGTTATCCCTTCCTCAGGTGTTGCTTCTGCACGTGGCACAACATCATTCACCTTAATATCAATAACATCAAGAGGTGTAAATTTTTTAATTTCTTCCGTTCTACCTTTTATCCATGCATTAGCAAGTGCCTCAGCCATTTTATAAGCATCATCAGCTGCAATCAATCCACCTGCATCTTTCCCAAAAGTTAATATATAGAGTAATCTATTCCTATCAAGTGATGGTTCTGATGTGAGATCAATTTTTATATCACCAACCCTACCCCATGCTTTCATATTTATATTTAAATCCATTGTTCCTGATATTTCAGCCCTGCTGCCAATACCTCGAAGTTCCACTCCATAACTTCCTGGTGTCTTTCCTAGTTCGATACGCCTTATTTTTGCACTGGCATAAACATTAAGTATTGGCCGTGTTAAGCCATCAAAAACTGCTGTAGATTGCCCTGCCATCTGGTCAATTGAAAATTCAGTATTCATGTATTTATAAACACCCCGAGGCAGTTTAATATTGCCATAAATTTTAAGGTCTTCATTTCTTCCCTGTATTAAAAGTGGATTATCACCGATTTCAAGATAAATTTGAGCGTACGTATTTACATAATCATCATTGTAATAATAAACATTATCACCACCATATACCTTCAAATCCCAATTTATCTGTTTTGCATAATTATTTTTTAAATCAGTAATCTCGCCTTTTTGATTTTTCATTTTTACAGGATATCTGTATCGCATATCAGATACCCGCATAACTCCTTTAACAGTAGGTCCTGATAATGGACCTGTAATTTCCAAATCTATATCTGCATTTCCGTCAATAAATTCCATGTATCTTGTATCTGTTATCCTTATCTTATCGCCTATATTGGTTACTTTCCAGTTTGCTTCATATGGTTTTATCCATTTCATTGTTCCGCCGTTTTTTTCTGTCAAATTGGATATTTTTAATGTCCCCTTTTGTGTATCGGCTCTAAATGAATATATATCAATTATATTATCTTTAATAAAAATATTTGCAAATATGTGATCTAGTGAATTAAATAAATATTTGATTTTTGCTTTCGCATCTGTTATTACAAGCTTTCCATCAACAATAGGAAACTCTTTGGTACCTGTAATATGCAAATCCATATCAATAGGACCCTCTGCATCATCTATCCAATTAATAAATTTAATAACAGATAAGTCGCCATTTTTCAAAACCACTCTTACATCCATAGGAACACCTTTTAATTTTTCAACACCATCTTCAGACATCGGCGCTGGTATTTTTCCTGTTATTTTAATATCATATTTGTCTGTTTTGGATAAAAGTAGCGGTGAAACAGGCGAAAGATCAACCCAGTGATCTTTAAGTGTAATAATACCTGTAAAAATATCAAAATCAAGATCATTCACAGAACCATTTTTAATAGTTAAAAACATTGTAAAAGCAAGTCCTTCTCTTATATTTCTTGATACCTTTATACTTCCATTCAACTCGCCTCTCCATTTATAATCCCATCCTATGAGATCATTGATCATTTGTGGATTCATGTTAAATGCTTCAAATATCAAGTTTGAATCTCCCTGCTCTTTTTGTATCTCACCCCGACCAGAAAAATAACATTCCTTTTTTTCATTTTCAACCGATAAATTTTTTATTATTATTTTTTCTTTTAAATCTTTTATACTTGCATTTAAAACGGATTTTCCTTTACTCGTCTTGATGGTTAGTTCCTTATCATCAAAATTAATTTTTAGAACAAATGGTAGAAATTTATGATTTTTGAATATAAAATTTTCCGAACCAATAGATCCATCTATTTTTAATCCATTTTGATTTTCTATTCTACCATAAAAATTAATATCTCCATTTAATCTATTACCACGCCACACATAATCTTTTAAATTTGATTTCAAAGTCACATAATATTGATTATTATCCCTTATCTCAACAACCGAATCATAAATATTAAAAAATGTTTTCCTGTATTCAAAAAATAATTTTTTTAAATTTATTTTTTTATTTTTAATATTATAAGTGGTTATTATTGAGTCATATGGTAATCCAAAAATAATCCCACTAGATAAAGTTATATCTCCCTCACTTTCAGGATTATCAATCTTACCTTTTAGTATTCCAGAACCATTTATTCGACCACTTTCCTTTACATTTTCTGAAAAAATAGACATAATTTCTTTTAAACCAATATTTACAAAATTATATTGTAAATTCATCATAACCGGTTTATATAAAATACCATATTTTGCAAATCCGATGTTTCCAGTAAAAGACATTGTTCCATTTTTTTGTGAAATATTACCCGAAACAGCCGCATTTTGGATATCTCCATCAATGAAAATTTTTCCACTAATTAAAGATGAATCATTTAGTCCAACATTCCTTAAATTCATCAATGAATAAAAAGGTAAAAGGTCGGCATTCTTAAACTGTAATAAAAAATTTATCTCCCTTCCAGATTCAGTTTTTGGTTTTATATCTACTAAATACTCTTCACCAATTTTTAACAATATAGAAGGAAGCCAATCCTTTTTAGTTTTTAAATTCAAACTAACATTACCTATCTGTTTATTATTTAAATAAACATCCGTCAGATAAAAATTGCTTAAACTCCTTTCAATACCTTCTATTATTGTAATAGATGAATCCGCTTTAAAATTTCCAGTCAATCTCATCTTGTCATTTACCTTAAAATCTTTTGCTGCACCATTAATAAAAAAATTTAAAAGTTGGTCATTCACATACCTGCACCATCCAGCACTATTCAATCCACCCTTGATCTGTTTTAAATTAATATTGTTTATTATAAATTCGTTTTTTTCCCCCTTTATATTAATATCGATTGATTTATAATCACCCTGTGTATAATTGGATTTTATTGCAATGCTGCCTCCATAACCATCTTGTTGTTTTTTAATAAAAATTGTTCCATCTATTATGCTGTTATTGAACAAATCTAGCCCCGTTAATTCTTTTAATACATAACCCTCAAGTTGTTTTATATCCAAGGTTACATTAAATATTTTATTTTTTAAAGAAAATTCCCCAGTGCCTACTAGATTTTTATTTAATAATAATTCTGAAAATTTTATTGTGTTATTTTTAAAATCTATTTTACAATGAAACGAATTTCTTTTTTTCTTTATAAGAAATTCTGGTATATTAACAACCATTTCTATTTCCGGAGAAGTAGATGTACCCTTTAGAATAATTCTGCTATTGATATTTCCATCTATATCCCGCCCTTTTATTACAGGTATGCCAAGTGAAGAAATTTTCAGTGAATTTATATACGATTCAATATTTATTAACCTGTTTTTAAAATTATAACTCCCAATAGCATTAAAAATAGTATTATCATTATTATCCAATTTCATAAATAATATTTTCATCAGATCTTTATCAATTTCAATCACACTTTTTAATTGTAATTTTTCATAATCATTGTAACTGAATTTACCATTTATATTTAATTTTTTTTCATCCAAAGAAAAAACCGATGAAATTCTTGAAACTGTATTTCCATAAAAATCAATTTTTTCCGAACTAAGTTGCAAAAAGAATTTTGGATTTTGCAATGAGCCATTAAATCTAAAAATAACATCCATCACACCTTTAAAATTTTTATTATCAAAAATTTTTGAAATATTTATATTATTTATCATTATATTAAAAGGTGTTTTGGATAGTTCTCCTTCAAAAGGAATCGTCCCATTTCCTATCAATACGCCATCACCAATATTTGCTGAGAATGAAGAAATCTGTATTTCTTTTTTATTAAATAATATTTTGGCTTCCAAATTATTAATGTTTGCCTTATAAAAATTGCCAGAATCAACAAAAATCTTTGCTATAATTGAAGGTTCATATCTATCTCCTTTTATAACCAATCCACCACGCATTTTGCCATTGATTAGATTATTACCTATTAAATCAACATTAACATTACTAAATGTCAAGTTTCCGTCTAAAAAAGCATGCCCAAAAATATCCCTGATATTTACAGAACCTTTAAATTCACCACCCAACATGTTAAAACTTATCATTTTAAAATTTATTCTATCGTCGGTAATCGTGATGTCTGTATTAAAATTATCCACTTTGTTATTAAAAAAAGATAGATTGCCATCGGAAACTGATAAAAAACCATGCATTTTAAACTTTCCGGTTTTAAATTCCCCACCTTCCAGTGACAAATTAGCGGTAAAACTACCTTCATTTACTTTTACTTTATCTTCGGAAAAAAAATAAGGCAACCATGTTCCAAGAGGCTCATCTCTTATCTGAATATCACTTTCAAAAAAATTATTTGAATTATAATAATTAAAATCAACTTTTATATTATTTCTCATATTTTTTGCGGTATTTCCAGTGACAAAAACTCTGATACTATTTGATTTTTGACGATAAGTCAAACTCCCTTTAAAATCTAGTGTTGTTGAAAAATTTTTATCAATATCCTCATATATAACTTTACCATTTTCAATGAAAATTCTGTTCACCGGTAAAACGATCTGCGATTTGATTATTTTCTCTTCATCACGGTGTAATATAAATGATTTTATAAACTCCTCAATATTAAACACTCCATTTTCTCTTTTTAGGTGAAATACTGGATTATTAACTATAATATGAGATAATGTTTCATCTATATTTTTTCTATGAAAAAATAGGTCAATTAAATTAAAACGAAAAACAATTGATGAGACATCTATGAACTCACCCCCTTCACCCAACGTTCTTTTTAAAGGAATTTTGATATTTTTTATCGTTATATTATTAACAAAACCTAGTTCTATTCTTTCTATATTAATATCTTTTCCAGTTAATTCATATATCTTTGTTCTAGCGTAATTTTTAAACTGCTCTTTTAAAATACCTGTTTTTAAAAAAAAATATGCAATTAATAATAATATAAAAAAAAATATAATAAAAGATATAATTAGTTTTTTAAAAAATTTCATCAATACCATCATGAAACCATTATAATCTGATCATTTAATAGCTTTAAAAACCAGTTCATCCTTGTCCCTATCTATAATAACTTTATGTCCAGCCTGGCATACCCCACTCAATATTTTCTCAGCAAGAGGATCCTCTAGCATTTTTTGTATTGCTCTTCTTAAAGGTCTTGCGCCATATACAGGATCATATCCCTTTTCAATAAGTAGGTCCTTTGCATTATCGGTGAGTTCCATTGTGATCTTTTTTTCATTGAGTCGTTTTATTAAATCTTCAAGCATTATATCAATAATCTTTCTTAAATGCTCTCTCGTTAAAGGATGGAAAACTATTATTTCATCTATCCTGTTTAAAAATTCTGGATTCATTACTTTTTTTAAATCATCAAGTGCTTTTGTTTTCATTATTTCATATGAAATCTCTTCACTATTTTTTTGAAAGCCAAGCGGTTTTGATTTTTCAACATACTTTGAACCAATGTTGGATGTTATTATTATAACCGTATTCTTAAAATCAACAACTCTCCCAACAGAATCAGTGAGCCTACCACTTTCAAGTATCTGCAATAAAATATTGAAAACTTCAGGATGTGCTTTTTCTATCTCATCAAATAATACAACTGAATAAGGTCTTCTTCTTACTTTTTCTGTTAATTGTCCACCTTCTTCGTATCCTACATATCCTGGAGGAGCACCCACCAATCTTGAAACAGCAAACTTTTCCATGAACTCTGACATATCTATCCGTATCAATGCATCTCTATCTTCAAAAAGTATATATGCTAGTGTTCTAGCAACTTCGGTTTTACCGACACCTGTAGGTCCAAGAAAAATAAAAGAACCTATCGGCTTATTAGGATCAGCCATTCCTGAGCGAGATCTTCTTATTGCCTTTGATATTGCCTGAATTGCTTCATCCTGACCAATAACCCTTTTGTGAAATTCTTCTTCCATTTTCAATAACTTTTCAGATTCTTTTTCTTCAAGTTTATTGATTGGTATTCCTGTCTGTTTAGAAATAATATAAGAAATATCTTCTGCTTTCACAATCGGTGTTTGTCTTGATTTTGAATTTTCAAATCTTCTACGCACTTCATCTCTATATTTTTTCAATTCATTTATTTTATCTCTCAAACTCGCCGCTTTTTCAAATTCCTGTGCCTTTATTGCAGATTCTTTCTCTTTTATAACCTGTTCAATTTCTTTATCAATATCTCTTATTTCATCAGGAAGAATGGTTGCATAAAGCCTAGCACGTGCACACGCTTCATCAATTACATCTATTGCCTTATCAGGTAAAAATCTATCTGGTATGTATCTATTTGAAAGTGAAGCAGCTGCTTCTATTGCCTCATCTGTGATCTTTACTTTATGATGTGCTTCATACCTATCTCTCAAACCTTTTATTATTTCAATGGTTTCATCCACAGATGGGGCCTTTACAAAAATTGGTTGAAATCTGCGTTCCAATGCACCATCTTTTTCTATATGTTTTCTGTATTCATTCAACGTAGTTGCTCCAATACATTGAAACTCTCCTCTGGATAAAGCTGGTTTTAACATATTAGAAGCATCTATTGCTCCTTCTGCTGCTCCAGCACCAACCAATGTATGCAACTCATCAATAAACAATATAACAGTATTACCTGCATGGCGCACTTCATTTATTATTGTTTTTAATCTTTCTTCAAATTCTCCTCTGTATTTAGTTCCGGCGACTACAGCAGCAAGATCAAGTGTAACAACTCGCCTGTTTAAAAGTAATTCAGGAACCATCCCTTTTACTATTTTTTGTGCAAGTCCCTCAACTATTGCTGTTTTACCAACACCGGGCTCTCCTATCAAAACTGGATTATTTTTCGTTCTTCTAGATAAAATTTGAATAACCCTTTCTATTTCATCTTCTCTGCCTATAACAGGATCTAATTTATTTTCCCTTGCAAGACTCGTTAAATCTCTACCAAAATTATCAAGAGTAGGAGTTGAAGTTTTCTGTGTGAATTGTGAAGCATATTTTGGTGGAGCGCTTGAACCAAGTATACTGATTGTAACATCTTTTGCCTTTCTGTATGTTACACCCATCTCAATCAAAACTCTTGCTGCAACACCTTCTCCCTCTTTTAAAAGTCCAAGCAGTAAATGTTCTGTCCCTATATAATTATGACCTAGTGATTGAGATTCTTCTGCAGCAAGTTCAAAAACCTTTTTTGTCTGTGGCATAAAAGGGATTTCTCCAGCAATCATTGTACCACCAGAGCTATCCATAATCCTATCTTCTATTTCAAGTTTTAATCTTTCTATATCAATAGCCATACTCTCTAATACTGCGGCAGCTATACCGCCACCATCTTTTAATATTCCAAGTAAAATATGTTCGGTTCCCAAATAATCATGACCTAAACGTTGGGCTTCTTCTTTTGCATAGGCAATAACCTTTCTAGCTCTATCTGTGAATTTATCATACATAATAAAAACACCTCTATAATTATTATACTATATTTTTAATCATATTTCACTTTTACACCTAGTATTTTTGTCTTCTTTTTGAATTCTCTTATTATCTTTTTTGTAATACTTCCAGGAGTTCCATCGTTTATCACTCTTGCATCGATTTTTACAACAGGTATTACCTCCGCAGCTGTCCCTGTTAAAAAGCATTCATCAGCTGTATATAAATCATATCTTGTCATTATTTTTTCATGGGTTTTTATCTTTAAACTGTTTGCTATTTCAATTACTGTTTCTCTGGTTATACCTTCAAGAACACCTATATAAGGTGGGGTAGTAAAAAGTTGCCCATTTTTAACAATAAATATATTATCACCTGTTGCTTCGGTAACATACCCTTGTTCATTTATCATAACAGCTTCAAAACTTCCATGGTTAATTGCTTCTATCTTTGCAAGAATGTTGTTTAAATAATTTAATGATTTAACCTGAGGATTCAACGCTTCACTTATGTTTCTTCTTATTGCAACCGTTGTTATCTCAAGTCCTTTTTTATAAAACTCCTCAGGATATAATTTTATGTTATCAACAATTATAAAATAAGTCGGCTTTGAACATTTTCTTGGATCCAGCCCAAGATCACCTACACCTCTTGTAACAACTAAACGTATATAACCATTTCTTATTTTACTTGCAGAAACAACTTTAATTGTTTCTTTTATCATTTGTTCTTTGGACATACCTATATCAAGCATTATAAATTTTGCAGAGTTATAAAGTCTGTCAATATGTTCTTTTAACCTGAAAATATTTCCATCATATATTCTAATACCTTCAAAAACACCATCACCATACAAGAGACCATGGTCAAAGACAGAAATTTTTGCATCTTCTTTACTCACAAGTTTACCATTTAAATTAACAAGCATAAATAACCTCCAAAAATTTATTTATTGTTTATTCTTTTTATATCTTTTATTTCACCGTCATCTATATAAATAACTCTATCTCCAAAAGAAGCAAGTTTTTCATTATGGGTTACAATAACAAATGTCTGCTGAAAATTTTTATTTAAATCCACAATTATTTTATGTATTAATTCTGCATTTTGTCTATCAAGATTACCCGTCGGTTCATCTGCAAAAACAATATCTGGATCATTTATTATTGCTCTTGCAATTGCAACTCTCTGCTGCTCACCACCTGAAAGTTCAGAAGGTCTATGATTTAATCTTCCACCTAACCCAAGAGTTATGAGTATTTTTTTTGCTTTTTCGGTTGCGTCTTTTTTACTATCCTCATTTATTAAAGCCGGTATTATAACATTTTCCAAAGCGGTAAATTCAGGTAACAAATGATGAAATTGAAAAATGAATCCCATTTTTTTATTTCGTAAAGATGCAATTTTATCATCATCAAGGTTATAAATATCTATATCATCCAATATAATTTTACCTGTTGTTGGTCTGCTTATACCACCCATTATTGAAAGCAATGTAGATTTTCCAGCACCGGATGGCCCAACAAGCATAAGCAGTTCACCTTTATTCACTTCAAAATTTATATTTTTTAATACATTTATTTGATTTTTACCTGTAACAAATGATTTTCTTATCTCTCTTACAATCATGATATTATTCATATCTTATTGCCTCAACTGGATCAAGTCGTGATGCCTGAAATGCAGGATAAAGCGTGGATAAAAAAGAAATAAAAACAGCAACAATAGGAATAATTATAACCTCCTGCCATTTTATAGAAACAGCAAGTTTATCAATATAATAAACACTACCTCCACCAGGCATTGATATTGGAAAAGCTTTTAAATAAAAACAAACACCTATACCGATTATAAACCCAATAACAGAACCAATAATACCCGTTGCTACTCCTTGTATAATAAAAATATTCATAATATCCCTATTATTTGCACCGATTGACTTTAATACACCAATCTCTTTTGTCTTTCTCATAACAATCATAATAAGTGTGCTTGCTATATTAAAAGCTGCAACAAGAACAATTAAAACTAAAATAATAAACATTGCTATTTTTTCTATTTTTAAGGCAGCAAATAAATTTTTATTCATTGACATCCAATCACGAGCCCAAATATTTTTAAACCTTCTATGTATTTCCGATGCGACATAAGAAGCATTTTCAATTTTATCGGTTTTAATTGCTATACCTGTTATAATATCATCTTTTTCAAAAAGTTCCTGAGCTGTTTTTAATGATACATATGTAAATGTACTATCATAATCATACATTCCAGCTTCAAAAATACCAACTATTTTCATTTTCATCATTTTAGGCATTGGACCTGCTGGTGTTTTCTTAAAAACAGGTGAGATAATAACAACATCATCGCCAATATCAGCGCCTGTTGCTAGAGAGAGTTCTTTACCTATAATTATACCTTTTTCATTATTAGGAAGGTCCTTTGTTATTGAATCTATATCTCCTTTTATTATGTTTTTTGAAAGTTTATTTACTTTTGAAATACTTTCTGGGATTACCCCCCATAATAAAATACCATCAACTTTGTCAGAATATTTTAGCATCACTTGCCCCATATAATACGGCGCAACAGCAACAACATGTTCTATCTCTTCAATCTTTTTAATAATATCATTATAATCTTTTATACCTTCCCTAGTATTACCCGGAAGAGCAATTACATGGGCATTTGTTCCTATAATTCTATTTCTGATATCTTCATGAAATCCATTCATAACAGAAATTACAACAATTAAAGCTGTAACACCGAGTGCAATACCAGCTATGGAGATAAAACTTATTATAGAAATAAATCCCTGTTTCTTTGCACCAAGATATCTCAAACCTATGAAATATGTAAAACGCCTAGGCATATAACTCTCTCCTTTTACTTTACTATATCATCTATTATCGGGTCTTAATAATGGAAACAATATTACATCTCTTATGGAAGCAGAATTAGTAAAAAGCATAACAAGCCTGTCTATTCCAACACCTAGACCACCAGCTGGTGGCATACCATATTTCAATGCCTCAATAAAATCATAATCTATAACACGAGATACCTCACCATTAGTATCCATTTCAATTTGCTTTTTAAATCTCTGTTCTTGATCAATAGGATCATTTAATTCAGAAAAACCATTACCTATTTCCCTTCCATAAATGAAAGGTTCAAATCTCTCAGTAACTGTTGGATCCAACCTGCTTATTTTAGCAAGCGGAGATATTTCAACAGGGAAATCCGTGATAAAAACTGGCTGAATCAACTTAGGTTCCACAAACGCTTCAAAAACATGGGCTATCAGTTCCCCTCGTGTTATACCTTTTCTTATTTCAATTTCTTCTTTTTGGGCAAGTAATTCAATTATTTCATCGTCTTTCATATTTTCAATATCAATAGCCGCGTATTCTTTAATAGCGTCCTTCATTGAAATTCTTTTCCATGGAGGATTTAAATCTATTTTTTCTCCCTGGTATTCAATAATACGTGTTTTAAGAATCTTATCTGCTAGATAAACAACCATGTTCTCCATAATTTGCATGACATAGGTGTAATCTTCATATGCTGCATAAAGTTCAAGCATAGTAAATTCAGGATTATGTTTTATTGATATACCTTCATTTCTGAAATTTCTGTTTATTTCATAAACCTTTTCAAATCCAGCAACAAGTAATCTTTTAAGATACAGTTCCGGAGCTATTCTTAAATATAAATCCATATCAAGTACATTGTGATGTGTAATAAACGGTCTTGCTTTTGCTCCACCCGGTATTGGATGAAGCATTGGTGTTTCCACTTCTATGAAACCGAGTTCATCAAGAAAGTTCCTTATTTCTTTTATTATTTTTGTTCTTGTCTCAAATGTTTTCTTAACATCTTCATTAACAATAAGGTCTAGATATCTTTTTCTATATCTTAATTCTTTATCTTTTAGGCCATGAAATTTTTCAGGCATAGGTAGGAGCGATTTAGTAAGGATATCAAACTTTATAACTTTTAATGTCATCTCACCTGTTCTTGTTCTGAAAATATTGCCTTCTATTCCTATAATATCCCCTATATCTAGTTTATTAAAAATCTGATAATCTCTTTCGCCTATTATATCTTTTCTAACATAAAATTGAATAACACCAGTTCCATCCTTTAAATTTCCAAAACATGTCTTACCATGGCCACGCAATGTCATTATCCGACCAGCTATTTTTTCTGTTTCACTACTTTCTATCTCACCTATATTTTCATATTTTTTTCTTATTGAAGAAATATTTAAGGTCCTCTGAAAAGAATATTTATATGGTTCTATATTTTGTTCTCTTAAAAATTTTAAATTTTCTTTTTTACTTTTTATAAGATTTTCTTCTCTTTCACTTTCATGTTTATTCTGGTTTAATTCATTATTTATTTCAGGCATATTTTTCTCCATTAAATGATATAATAAAGTTTATTGTTTTATAATTTTTTGTAATATTTTTTTATATCCATAAGATATTCATAAGGCAACCGTATATCTCCTATTTTTCCATAATCTCTCTGATTTCCATGACAATCAGAACCACCAGATATCAATAGATTATTCTCTCTGGCAAGATCAATATATTTTGCACTCACAGAGTAAGGTTGATCGGGATGGTATGCTTCCAACCCATCAAGTCCTTGTTCTTTCCATTTTAAAATAATTTCATCTGTCTGCAAATGAGAAGGATGAGCAAGTATTGCTATTCCGCCTATCTTTTTTATTATTTCAATAGCATCATTTACTGTTATTCTTTCTTTTTCTACATAAGCTGGTTTGCCCTCTCCTAAAAATCTATCAAAAGCTTCTTTTACACTTTTTACAATATTTTTTTCAGAAAGTAGCCGTGCAATGTGGAGACGCCCTGCATTATTCATATTATCCGTAATTTCATAAAGTTCTTCAAATTTTATTTTTATTCCATGGTCTTTTAATCTCTTAATTATTTTTTTTGCTCTCTCAACACGTACTTTTTGAAATTTTGTCAAACGTTCCAAAAATTCTTTATCTTTCCAATTTATATAAAGACCGATTATATGAACTTCTCTTTTATTATGTATTGCAGAAAGTTCTACTCCTGGTATAAACTCAATCTGATATTTTTTTTCAAAAAACAAAGCCTCATCAACAGCAGCCACAGTATCATGATCGGTTATAGCAATAGCTGCTGCTCCGGCTTTTTTTGCATTTTCAAAAACCTCTTCAACAGTAAAGGTTCCATCAGATTTTACAGTATGAATATGTAAATCAGCCCATTTTTCATCTTTTTTCAATTCTATTCTTCCTTATTATATTATTTAAGCGAGCATTAAAGCTCGCTAATATTTTACCATAAATTATAATATTTTATATATTTTATTTTTTGGAGCGGGCGATGGGAATCGAACCCACGTTTCAAGCTTGGGAAGCTCGCATTCTGCCATTGAATTACGCCCGCATAATTTAATAATAAATTATAAAATTTTTTATAAAATTTGTAAATAATATTCTATAAAATAATATTTTCTAAGCATGTTGACAACAAATGTTCACTAAAAATGTTCATAAAAAAATATAATAAATTTTTTACGAAATCGTTATTAAAAATTTTTAACGAACTCCTTAAAAAAAATTTAATTTACATTACTTAAAATTTTTCTTTCGTCAACAACGCCTCTATTGCATCAAGCGCTTCTTTTGCCTGTTTACCATAAGCAATAAATGTTACTTCATCTCCCATGGCTGCACACAATCCAACAAGCGATAATACAGAACTTACATTCATAAATGGAACCCCATTTAATTTGAAATTGTAATGTTCCATTCCATCCTTATGAATATAAATTGAACAATCATATTTTTTTGCAATTTCAACAAGTGTTCCAGACGGCCGAACATGTAAACCATTTTTATTTTTGATTGTTATTTTTCTTGAAACAAAATCATTTGCTAGTAATGATTCCTTTTCTTGACGCCATATTTCTGCGTACTTTTTCATCCATTCATCTACTGCTTCCTCACCCAAATCCCTGCCTGCTTCTTGCGATTTTAAATATTTATGTTTTTGAATTTCTTGTAACTGTTCAAGATTATCACGTCTAGTTTTTTCTCTACGCCAGTCCTCCATATATTTATTAAAAAAAGATTGTATTGCTTCATCAATAGAAACTTCTCTTTTTAATTCTACACCGAGAAAATAGCGATGCTCTTCAATTGCTTTTAATTCAGAAGGTGTTAAATCTTTATTATTAAATGTCATTTTATTACCTAGATATTTACTGTTAACAAAAACGTTTCATAATGGTTATTTAATAGTTTGTAAATAAATTATACTAGTATAGTAAAAACTATCTTAAACTTTTTATTGCTCTGTGTTTAAATATTCCATTTTCTATTTTCGTGTTTATTGCTCTAATATGGTGGGCGCTAGGGGACTCGAACCTCTGACCTTCTGCTTGTAAGGCAGACGCTCTAAACCAACTGAGCTAAGCGCCCACATTTTTTTATATTATAACATATGATTTTAATTTTATATATTTTGAATTAACTATGAAAAAATTTTTATAATATACACACAGATAGGATTATTTAAGTGATATAACCTTTAGATTTATTTTTATAAACTAATCTTAATTCTATTTTTGACCTTTCTTAATTTTATTTATGGTGGGGAGAGATGGATTTGAACCATCGAAGGCATAAGCCAACAGATTTACAGTCTGCCCCATTTGACCGCTCTGGAATCTCCCCACTAATCTCCCCACTGCATCAACTTATTTTTTAACAAACACTTTTTAAAGAACGAAAAAATCTTATATAAAATACATAATTCATAAATAATTGTCAAGAAAAAATAAAAAATTTATGGAAAAGTACAGGCACATGATGGTACAGCAAAAATAGTAAAATTAGGTATAATAAATAATAAAAGGATTGCCTACTTAAAGGCAATCCTTAAAAAAATAATAAAAAAGCGAGGTGATAACTATTACATATAATTTAATA
>JAOAAI010000177.1 GCA_026418955.1 Candidatus Goldiibacteriota bacterium
ATTAAAGTCAGCAGAGTTAATAGGTTGTAACATTGTTGACAAAAAAATGATCCTACCAATTAGGAATGAAGGAGAGGTTTTTGTTGAAAAATTTTTAAGACAGAATAATATAAATAATTCTGACAAAATAGTAGGATTTCAGGTAGGAGCCTCAACTATAAGCAGAATGTGGTTTCCTGAGAGATTTATTGATTTAGGTAAAAAACTATTAAATTCCTATGAAAATATTAAAATCATAATCACAGGCTCTCCAGAGGAATTTAATTATTGTAAAAAAATTGCTCAAGGCATAGGAAAAAATGCCATTGTCTCAGCTGGTAAAATCCCTTTAAGATATATTGCTTCATTGATTAAGAAATGTAATGTTTTAGTAACAGGAGATACAGGAATTATGCATGTAGCAATTGCAGTTGGAACACCTATTATTGGATTATTTGCAGTATCTGATCCTAATAAATCAGGTGTTTACTACGATATGGACAGGCATATAATCATCAAAAAAGACAGAATATGTAACCCGTGTAAAAGCAAAAAATGTGAATATCCAAAATGCATGGAGAGCATTAGTATTGATGAAGTATATAAAACCATGATAAAAAATTTTGAAGTGAAATTATGAAATTAGCCATCGTTCTTGACAATAAAGTAAATAAATGGGCACTTCAACGCTTTGAGCCTTTAAAAAATAATATTGATATAACAGTATTTGTAGGCGAGAAAAATGATTACGATGTAAGTTATATAAATCTTAATAAAAAATTTTTGACTCATTCAGAAGAAATTTTACTTGCTTTAAAAGATATAAAAACAACATATAAACGTGTAATAAAAGCTCCTTATAAAAAGTTAGATTTTTATTATTTTTCATTGAGAAAATATCTTCCAGAAATAGATATTGCCTATTCTTGTGATATAACGCGGTCAGCATATACTTTGGCAAGCCTTAAAGATTTATTTAATTTTAAATTTTTACTATCTTGGTGGGAAAATATACCCTATAGAGCCATTTTTGATAATAGGACAAATTTTCAAAAAAAATTTATCATGGAAAAAGTTGATATGTTTCTTCCCTTTACTCAAATGGCTAAAAAAGTTTTAGAAATGGAAGGTGTTGAAAAAGATAAAATCACAGTTATTTATCCTGGCGTTGACACTGAAAGATTCAGTCCAGGTAATAAACCTCCAGAATTAATGTTCAAACACAATATTGACAAAGATTCTTTTGTTATACTTTATGTCGGCAAATTAGTATCATGGAAAGGCGTTCATAATCTTATTTATGTGGCAAAGATTTTGAGAAATAAAGGCTTAAAAAATTTTATCATAGCTGTGGTAGGGAAAGGAGCACAAAAGGAAAACATGATAAAACTAATAAAAGAGTCAAATATTGAAGAACATTTCCGATTTTTTGATTTTATTTCCTATAATGAAATGCCAGATATCTATAGAATGGCAGATATATTCGTACTTCCAAGTTATCCTACAATGACATGGCAAGAGCAGTTTGGTATGGTTTTAATTGAAGCAATGGCAACAGGTAAACCTGTTATATCAACAATGAGTGGTGCTATCCCCGAAGTAATAGGAAACGCTGGTATTTTGATTCCTCCAGGAGATTATTTTGCTTTAACTAATGCAGTGAATGAGTTGATGGAAAACAGCAATCTCAGAGAAAAATTAGGGAAAATTGGTAGAGAAAGGACAGAAAAATTATTCAATGCTTCTCAAAATTCACAAAAGTTTGCAGATTTGTTAAATAAAATAAAAGGAAGATAGGAAAAAATTATATGAGTAGACTTTTTTCTAAAAGAATTCTTGTTACAGGTGGAGCAGGATTTATCGGGTCTCATTTATGTGAGAAGCTTCTCAATGAGGGACATGAAATACTCTGTGTGGATAATTTTTATACAGGAAGAAGAGCTAATATTGCACATCTTTTGTCCAATCCTAATTTTGAATTAATGAGACACGATATAACATTCCCTCTTTATGTAGAGGTTGATGAAATTTATCATCTGGCATGTCCTGCGTCTCCTGTGCATTATCAGTTTGATCCTGTTCAAACAATAAAAACAGCAGTGCATGGAAGCATAAATATGCTCGGGTTAGCAAAAAGAACCAAAGCAAAAATATTGCTTGCCTCAACAAGTGAAGTTTATGGAGACCCTACAGTGCATCCTCAACCAGAAACATACTGGGGAAATGTAAATCCGATTGGTCCAAGAGCCTGTTATGATGAGGGGAAAAGATGTGCTGAAACTCTATTTTTTGATTATCACAGACAGCATAAAGTCAGGATAAAAATTGCCAGAATTTTTAACACCTATGGTCCAAGAATGCATCCTGATGATGGCAGGGTTGTAAGTAACTTTATAGTTCAAGCATTAAAAGGAGAAGATATAACTATATATGGAGACGGAAATCAAACACGAAGTTTTTGTTATATTGATGACATGGTTGATGGACTTATAAAATTAATGAATTCAGCAGATGATTTTACAGGACCTGTTAATTTAGGTAATCCTGTTGAGGTATCAATTCTCACTCTTGCTGAAAAGATAATAGAATTAACAAGTTCAAAATCAAAAATTGTATTTAAGCCTTTACCGGCTGATGACCCTAAACGAAGACAGCCTGATATTACATTAGCTAAACAAAAACTTAACTGGCAACCTTTAACAAGTCTTGAAGAAGGGCTTTTAAAAACAATAGATTATTTCAGAATTTTATTGTTTTATTAATTCTAACCGATTAAATTATGAATAAATCTTACAATATTTTAATACTTGATACAGGTAAGGAATGGGGTGGTGGAACAAACAGTCTTATTGAACTGCTTAAAAGAATTGATAAAAATAAATACAGTTTTACTGCCTTGTTTTACTATAATTATAATAAAGGTAGAGAATCTAATA
>JAOAAI010000251.1 GCA_026418955.1 Candidatus Goldiibacteriota bacterium
ATTGGGTATCGTCTTCCGATTGTAGATTACAGTGTAGAGGTGCGGCGGATACGGAAGGGGCTGGATAGGAAGGATATAAAGCCTTTACGAGGAAAATGGGTTGTGAATGGAGACATTGCGCGAATGGAAGGTGATGGAGCATATTTGAAGTATATTGATAATAAGGTATATTTAGTAAGAAAGGAAGGAAGAATAAAAAAGACAAAATATATTGGAATAATACAAACTTAAAAAGAAAGGAGGTGAGACTATGCCACGCATATCAGACATTCTATCTAAAAATAAAAATATAAAAGAATTAGAAGGACAAGATTTTATTATTACGAGTGCGCGCGTGGAATTTAGGACCTATGGCGGCAAAGAAATTCCGATATGTATATTGGAAGTGGATGGAGAGGAATATTATACTTTCTCGGCGGTTATAATAGACCAGATTCGCAGATTGAAAATAATGGATTATCCCGTGCAGGCGCGACTGGTTTTAGTACATAAAGGAAAAAGAACTTATTATAAACTACAATAAACCAAACGCCTGGCGGAGTGACGAGCTTCGCCAGGCTATAAATATTTAAATATGAAAAGAAAAAAGAAAAAAATTACTTCTAAAAAACAAATAAAAACTAAAAAAATAAAAACTAAAAAAATAAAACCTAAAAAACCAGAAAAAATTAGAAAAAAAGCTAAAAAAATTAGTAAAAAGCCTATAAAAATTAGAAAAAAAGCAATAAAAAAACCTGAAAAAATAAAGACTAAGAAAATATCAATTAAAAAAGTAAGAAAAATAACAGCTAAAAAACGAATAAGAATTAAAAAAGTAAGAAAAATAATACCTAAAAAACGAATAAGAATTAAAAAAACAAGAAAAATAACTGAAAAAATAGAAAAGAAAATAAAAGAAATAAAAAGAAAATATAAAAAAATTGAACATGGTGAAATAATCTCCGACGGTATAAAGCATATATTATCTTTAGAAAATTTAATAAAATTACTTCCACAAGTAAAAGGATGGATAGAAATAGATATTTTAGGCGAAAAATCAAAAATATATATTGGAGATAAAAAAAATAGTAAAGCAATAATTTTATCGCAAATTTTAAAAAGATTACGATTATATTATTGGCATACACTGAAACTTAAAATAAAATATAAAAATAAAGAAATAAAAATAAATATAAAAGGTATAAAAAGTATAAACGACGCTTTAGACATGATATCTAATGGAATTTATTATTTATATTCCTTGGCAAAATTATGATTGGATTTTTTGATTTGGAATTTAATCCTAAAAATGAATTATTGGTAATAGGTATTTTGTTTAAAAAAAGATATTATTATTTTACGAATATATTAGATTTTATAAATTTTTTGAAAAATAGTAAAATAAAAATTTTATATGGATATAATATTGAATATGATATAGGAATAATCATAAGAAAAATAAATTTAGAAAAATATAAAATAAAACTGAAATGCATATATAACATGTGTGGAATGGTTAGTAGCGAACTTGATATAGATGATAAAAAAATAAAAGTAAAAGATTTATCGCGTCATGTGCCAATAGGTTTAGGAAAAATTGGTGAAATGATTGGAATGAAAAAAATGGAAATAGATTATAATTTTAATAAAATTGATAAAAAATTAATTGAATATAATAAAAACGATTTAAAAATAACATATATGTTATATAACCGCTTAAATAAATGTTATAAGAAATTACATACAGGTATAAAAAATACAATAGCAAGTACTTCATTTGCTATATATAAAAAAATGATTCATATTCCTACAGTAGATGAAAATATTAAAGAAGTATTTATAAAAGCATATAAAGGCGGATTAGTAAATGTATATAAAACAGGAACTTATGAAGGTAATTTTTTTAAATTAGATGTAAATTCACTATACCCCTTTGTGATGTTATCGCAATTCACTAATCCAACAACATATTATATTAGTAATAAACCGTCAGGAAAAATGTATTTAATAATATATGATGATGGTGATGTATTCACGAATTACGATACAAAAACTTTTAATATTAATAAAAAAATAAAATGTTATATTTGCTTTAAACAATATATTTATCCTTTTAAGCTTTATATTGAAAAAATAAACAAATATAAAGAAAATGCAAAAAACGATTTAGAACGAACAATATTTAA
>JAOAAI010000035.1 GCA_026418955.1 Candidatus Goldiibacteriota bacterium
GAGTGATGAAAAAATAAAAACAAATGTTATATGATGAAATCTTTAAATATTCGCATTTCAAAATTTGGCTAAAATAAAATACATAAATCTAAAATTTCAAGATTTTAAAATTATTTTCTGCTTTTTGCCCTTTTTAATAAAGTCTTTAAAAAATTGATATCCCAAATTTTCATTTTTTCTATTGTTTTTATTTCTTTTACAAATAAATAAAAAGATGAGTTAATATGAAATGCAAATCCATGAAAACCATCTAGAAATCCAAATTTTAAAAAATAGTTTTTAAAAAAATTATAAATAGGCTTAATAAAAATTGTATAACCAGTTGGTATTTTAAAATTTTTTTTATTCTGAATTGCTTCAAGTTCTGTATATTTATTCATATTCTCTATATGATTAAATATAGTTGCACATGTAAAATGTAATATTTCTCCTTTTAATCTTGATTTCTTACCTTTCAATATTATGCCCTCATGTATTTCTGTTTCATTAAATTTTCCCTTATTTTTACGAAACAATCTCAAATGATAATCTGGATAAAGTCCGCCATATCTCAAAAATTTATCATAAAAAAAATTATTAAATCTTATTTCATAACCATCATATTTGTCATTATTTTCTTCAATTACTTTTTTTATTTCTTCTTTTAATTCATCTGATACTATTTCATCAGCATCCAAACTTAAAATCCATTGCCCTCTTGCCTTTGATATTGCAAAATTTTTCTGTTTTGAATATCCTTCCCATTTTTTATAAAAAACCTTTGCATTATATTTTTTACAGATTGCAATAGTATTATCAGTACTCCCGGAATCAACAACAATAATTTCATCTGCCCATTTGATAGAATCAAGACATCTTCCTATGATTTTTTCTTCATTTTTTGTGATTATTACAACTGATAATTTATTTTTGTGCATATAAAACTTCCTTTACTATATTTAAAATATTTTTCTGCATTATTTTTTCATTGAATTTTTTTCTAACAGTTTCTTTCATATGTTTTCCTACTACTCTTAATTGTTTTCTTTTATTATATACATCAATTATTTTTTCAGCCAGTGCCTCTGGTGTAATTTTTTTAACAAGAAAACCATTGACACCATCCTCTATTATCTCCGGTATGCCACCTGTTGCAAATGCAATTGATGGAACACCGTAAATGCCAGCTTCAACAATAACAAGGCAAAAACCCTCTGTTAATGATGGAACAATTAAAACATCAAACGCACCTACACATGAAAACCAATCAATATAACCACCAAAAATAACAGTATTTTCTAGGTCACTTTCTTTTGTTAGCATTTTTAGTTCTTTTTCATATTGATTATCAGTATCAGCTTTACCTACTATAAAAAATTTAATTTTCTTTTCTTTTTTCTTCACAATTGCAGCTGCTTTTATTAATAAATCAAATCCTTTTTCTCTTCTGAAAAATCCTATACTACCAAAAACAAAAGAATCATTTAATTTGTATTTCTTTTTAAAATCTTTTTTTATAATTTTTTTTACGGATAAATTTATTCCATTATAAACGACACATAATTTTTCATCTGACACTCCTATTCTTATCAATGACTCTTTAACTGCATTAGACACACATATTATTTTATTTACATATTTAGATACTTTTCTTATCTGACTAGCTAGGTAGGAGTTTTTTCTATGCTGTATTATCACATGTTTATGCCATATAACAGGAATATGAAGATCTCTTGAAACAAATGTGGCAAGTTTTGCTGTGAAATAACTGTTGCAGTAAATAAGTTTTATATTATTTCTTTGAAGAAAATTTTTAAATTTGAAATAAAAAGGAACAGAATCCCATAAATATCTTAATTTCGCTTGCCTCGGCGCAGTCATAATATCATATACTATTTTCCTTTTCTGTAATTCTTTTGTAATCAATCCATTATTAAAACAGATAAACCTAACATTATAAAATGACTTTAAATACTGTGCAATTTTTAAAGTTATTTGCTGTCCGCCACCTAAAAAAGGAAAATATTCAAGAAACAAGATATTATATTTTGTTTTTCTCATTTTATTTACCCTTTATTCTTGCATTTTCCAGTGTGGGAAAATATAATCAACAATTAAACCTATTCTATTGTTTATATTATCCTGTAAAATTGTATCTAATAAAAAGCAATAATCAAATTTTACAATAAAAATCTTTGATGGAATGAATCTGAACCCCACTCCAATATTAATTGTTTTATCATAACCAGCCCGTGTATAAAAAATTTCATTTATTTTAATTTCAAACCCTGATTTAAAAACAAAATATTCAAAACTACTGTATATACCATCAATTGCAACTATAATATCAAAATTTTTAATATCCATAATTGATTTAAAATTATATGAAACTCCTAAATTCACCGATACTGGAATTGTTTCAGTATATGGATCTCTTTCCCATTGCAAATAGGTTGAGATATTTATAATTGATAAACCAAGAGATAAATTATTAATTGGTTTTAGTAAAAAACCAATATCAAATCCAAATCCCTTTGCTATCCTTTCTTCTATTGCCTGATAAATAAATTTTAAGTTTGAACCAAAATCAAAATTTTCTAATAGTTTCATTGCAATTGTAAAATAAACAACATGGGATATATCAGAAATAAGTTTCTGCGGTTCTGGAGAATTTGTAAGTCGCATCTCAATTGAACCAGCAGAATAATTAAACCAAGAAAGAGCAAGAGAATAATAATTTTGCCCTATTGTTACTGGTTTTCCTACTGCAATAAAATTTACATTTCTATCAAAACTTAAAAGATATGTTTCTGCAATCAATTCAAACCCATCAAGATTTATAATACCCGCAGGATTATATAAAATTCCTGATAAATTATCAGAAATAGAAGTAAAAGCTCCTGCCATGGCAGTTGCACGAGCACCTGCTTTGAGTTTTAAAAAAGCCATTGGTTCTCCACCATAATTACAGTAAGATTTAATAAATATTAAATTAATTAAAAGAATTAAAAAAATTTTTTTCATACACACACCTTTCAATGTAACACTACAATTTTATTCCTATCAACTGATCTTTTAGTTTTAAGGACATAAAAATATGTGCCACTTCCAACCATTTTTCCATTTTGATTTTTTCCATCCCATCTGATAAAATTCTGACCAATATTAATATCGGAGATATCAATATCTTTTTTCCACACAGTATCTCCTGCAGCGTCATAAATAATTACGGTTACATCAGAAGGTTCATCCGCTATAAAAGTAATATTTGTAAAAAGATCCATTTCCGGAGAAAATGGATTGGGCCAGCTATATGTATTTATTATTTTAGCAATTGGATTAAAATTTTGTTTAAATGCTCTTACGAAGTTGATTCTGCCCCATCCAGTATATTTATCATATCCAGATGCACCTATATCATCTGCTGTCTGTTCTATCAAGCGTCTTATGGTCACTGGATCCAATGTATCATATTTTAATAAAAGTAAAGCCGCAAGCGCAGATACGAAAGGTGCAGCAAAAGATGTTCCACTCATTTCAGAATAATCATTATCTGAAAGATTTCCAGTACTCAAAATATTTTCTCCTGGCGCAGTGACATCTATCTTGCCATAATTTGAAAAATTTGATCTTAAATCATTTTCATCACAAGAAGCCACACTGATAACATTTGAATACGAGGCAGGATAATATGCATTAATAGAATCATTGCCTGCTGCAGCCACATTAATGCATCCACGTAAAAAAGCATAATTTACCGCATTCTGCAAAACAGGACTGGGATCATAACTGCCAAAACTATAATTTATAACTTTAGCACCATGATCAACTGCCCATTTAACCCCAGCATAAACATCAGAATCATATCCATCCCCTTTTGAATCAAGCACTTTAATTGGCATTAGTAAGACTTTCGCAGTCCAAGATGAATGCGTATAAGCAGCACCAGCCATTGAAAACGAAATTATTGAATTATTATTTGTCTCTGCTGAAATTATACCTGCAACATGAGTTCCATGTCCGCCATCACTACTATCATCATCCGGCGGAAGTGCTGGATTTAATGCATTATAACCGGTTATTGTTAGTCCTCTTAAATCGTTGTGAGTTGTTCTTATCCCTGTA
>JAOAAI010000084.1 GCA_026418955.1 Candidatus Goldiibacteriota bacterium
AAATATTTTGGTTTTAAAATTTTTTTTAAATCCTTAAATATCCTATCCGTTGCCTTTTCCTGATAAATGCCAACATTTCTAAAACTAACAAAATAATATTTTAACGATTTTAACTCAATTATTTTATCTGATGGAATATACCTTATTATAACTTCTGCAATATCAGGCAATCCTGAAAACGGACATACTGCAGAAAATTCTTTTGTTTTATATTCTATTAATTGTTTTTCACCATCATATTTTATAGTTTCTAAAAAATCAGTCCTTATCTCTTTTTCGTCTTTGAAATCAAATATTCTCCCTTCTGCTTTTGGCATATTTTCACCTCTTTTTTATATTATATCATATTTTTAAAAAATTATATTAATTTTATATCCGCATATAGGACATAATTTATTTGCAGAAAATAAATTTTCAACAACATCAAATCCCGAACGTCTAATCAAAACTTTTTTACATGATGGGCAATATGTATTTTGATATTTATGTTCCAAAATATTTCCAATATATGTATATTTAATTCCTTCACTTTTCGCTATTTCAATGCAACGTTCAAGAATCACTTCTGGAGTTGGTGGAACATATTTTTTATTCAAAAAATCATAAGCTGGATGATAACCTGTAATATGCCAGGGGACATCATCCCCCATGTCAGATTTTATTCTTTTTGCAATATTCTTTATCTGAACCTCTTTATCATTTATTCCAGGAATAATAAGTGTTGTAAGTTCTATCCAGATACCGAGTTTTTCTGCAAGAATTGCATTCCGCCACACTTTTTTAAGATCCGCAGAACAATATTTTTTAACAATATCTTCTGTGCCTTTTATATCTATATTCATTGCATCAAGTCCTGAATCATATAAAATCTTCAGTGCATCTTCTGTCATGTAACCATTGGTTACAAAAGTATTATAATATTTTTTCTTTTTTGCAAGTTTAAAAACATCAATAGCATATTCTAATAGTAAAGTTGGCTCATTAAATGAAATACACGTCCCTTGACATTTATAAAACTCCATTAAATTGATAAATTCATTAGGAAAAATTTTTTTACCCCTACCCGAATATTCTGGATGTTTACTTATTTCATGATTCTGACACCAAGGGCATGTGAAATTACACGACCATGAACCCACTGTTAAAGCATAAGTTCCTGGATAAAAGTGATAAAAAGGTTTTTTTTCTATGGGATTTGCACTTATTGAAGAAATATCACCATATATAAGTGTATATAAAACACCATCTAAGTTTTTTCTTGTCTTACAAAATCCATATTGTTCATCATAAATTTTACATCTTTTTTCACAAGTGAAGCAGACCAAATAATTTTTTTCTCTTTTATAAAGTAAACATTCTCTTTTTGTCATATCAAAAAATTATCCATTGATAATAAATGGATATTGCCCAGTTTTACATTTACAAGTCCAGCATTCTTAGCTGCTTTTAGACATCTATATGCTTGTTCTTTTGATGTCATCGATAAATCATTTAACACAAAGGAAGGATAAAATAAAAGCAGGCAATATGGGATTGATTTGTCAAGTGAGTATATAAAACTTGCAATTTTATATATCTCTTCCTCATCAATATAACCCGGGATAAGTAAACTACTCGCAATAAGCAGGGGTGGTTCACGCCTTTTATTTATATATTCTGCTGCAAATTTAAAATTTTCAATGGTCTGTTTATTACTCACTCCACATAAAGCATAATGGATATTTTCATCAAATGCCTTCAAATCAAATTTTATACATCCACCTGATGAAAGAGATAATTCAATTGCCTTTTTTAAAAAATTTTTATTCATACTTCCATTTGTTTCCCAGCATATTTTTATATTTTTTTCACTCAAAAATTTCGCTGTTGCAAGTGAATGCGGCATCTGAGTGGAAGGATCGCCACCAAAAAAGCAAACACAATATGTTTTATTATCGGCATAGGATGCAAGTGTCTTTGCTGATATACTATTAAACATCTGTGGTTTATATGTTTTAAAATGCCAATTCTGACAGAATAAACAATTAAAGGAGCAACTACCATAAAATACTGCAAGATTTTTTTTATTTGTCTGTTTTGAACCAGAACATACCCATTCAGCAACACAGTTAGTAGGCAATGGATCAAAATACCAATCAAGCACTGCTTTATTTTCACCTTCTGTTAATATTACGATTTTATTATTTTTCACAGTTCGCAAACCACAATAACTTATTTCGTTTTCTTTCATTGAACAATTATTTGCACAAATTTTACAATTTGTATTACCACCATGCGGGATAGTTTCAGAAAGTTTAAATTCTTTTCTGATTTTTGAATGTTTAGTTATGATCTCAGAAAGTATATTGTTTCTATTCAATTTTATACATTCATAACAAGCAGAAAAAATTTTCGAAAAAAGTACTTCTTTATTACAGACCGGGCAATTCATTTTTAATATTTATTTTCAATAATTTTTTACATCTCTCACAAAAATCATCACTCTTATTATCTGTATCTGATATCTGGTTGGAAAAAAACATCACACATTTATAATTTTCACAATGATGTAAACCAAAAGTATGCCCCAGTTCATGAATCACTGTTTTTATAGTTCTTTCTTCTGTTTTCTTATCCAAAACATTATCTTTCTCATCACTTTTCACACATGGTTTAAATCGTGTTATTGAAACAATGCAAACTCTTTCAAATGCTTCACTAAAAAACAAAATTAAGACCATTATCATATATATCCTTATCAAGCAAACCGAGTAATCTTATCCCATTTCTCGGTATATATATTAATAATTTTTTAAGAATTTCTGGGGCATAATACTGATAACGTTTTCTATTTAAAGCAAATTCAACATCAGAAAATGTCTTTAATAATTGTGTTTTTATTTTAAATCTTTCTTCAATAATTTTGCATAAATTTTTCATATCAATATAAGTTTCATTTAATTCCGTAATATAAATATATTTCTCTTGGTCAATTTTAATTTCATCGGAATATAAATTTCTAGCTGACATATTAAATAAAAAAATAATATAAAAAATTATTAAAATTTTCATTTTGCATCCTTGTTCCCTTATATTTTTTGCTTAATTCATAATGTATTAACTGGATCCACAATAACCAGAACATCATTTCCGCGTCTTTCTTTTTTTACTGCAGCACCTATTATTTTAATTTCATTTATATTTCCACATTTTAATATTATACTGTATCTGTATTTATTTCTCAACTTAAACAAAGGCGCTGGTGCTGGTCCTAAAATATTAATATCATTAAATTTATTTTTATTAATAATGGTATCAATTATTTTTTTAATCTCATTCATTTTTTTTAACGAATTTTCCTGTTTTTCATGCTGTGTTATTATTTGTAAAATTCTTGTAAATGGTGGATATCTAAATTGCTTCCTTAAATTTATCTGATTTTCATAAAAACTCTTTGCATTATATTCTGCTGCATATTTCACTCCTGCA
>JAOAAI010000137.1 GCA_026418955.1 Candidatus Goldiibacteriota bacterium
CATTAGAAAGTAATTATATGACATTTTTAGTTTTTACACAACATTAAGTTTTTTAAAAAAGCATTTTTTACAATTATATAAAATTGATATTAACCAGTAATTTTTATGTTTTAATTTTGGATATATAATTTATTATAACAACTATTTTTTTTAAATTTAAAATTACGATGTTTTGGTAAATAGAATCTTAATTTTAAAGTTTCTAACTTGTTTGATTGTTGTTTGAAGTTATGACTGGCGGAGAGGAGAGGATTCGAACCCCCGGTGCCAAAATTGGCACAACTGATTTCGAGTCAGTCGCTTTAGACCACTCAGCCACCTCTCCGTTGATTAGCATGACTGAAATTTATAAATTGCTTTGATTAAATTTTTCATAAAATTTTGGCGGAGAGAGTGGGATTTGAACCCACGAAGCCCTTTTGGAGCTTACACGCTCTCCAGGCGTGCTCCTTAAACCGCTCGGACATCTCTCCGCAAAATTTTTAAACTTTATAATGCAAATTAATATAAATAACATCAAATAGTGTAAAATTCAAGCAAGAAGCTCTTTTGGAGATTACATGATTTAAGGCTCGCTGTTAGGAGATTGTCCTTAAACTTCTTAAACCATTTCTGCGCAGGATAGACATTAGTAATTTTAAAATAGCGATTGGTGCAAAATATAATTTTTAATAAAAAGAACATCAAAAATCGCAATTAAAACATGGCAGTTATATTTCTAGAATATCACAGTTTTCTACAATCTACCATTGTGGTATATTATTGGTGGAGCAGAGCGGGATTGAACCGCCGACCCCAGCGTTGCGAACGCTGTGCTCTCCCAACTGAGCTACTGCCCCAAAAAATACTTTTATAAATTTTACAAAATATGTTATGTTAATGCAATAATAAAATATTTATAAAAAATTTCATAAATATGTTCGTTGTATATGTTCGCAAGAAATTTTCGTTAAACACGTATAGAAACATATCTAGCGAACATTATTAGAAAACATTAGTAATAAAAATTATTTAGAAAGGAGATTTAGAAAGGAGACAACATGGATTTAATTACAATTTTAGGTATCGCTATAGGACTTGCAATGGACTGTTTTGCAGTTGCAATATCAGCCGGAACAGGAACAAAAAAAATAAACAGATGGACTCCATATATTATGTCTTTTCTTTTTGGTTTTTTTCAGTTTGGAATGCTTATAATTGGCTGGGCAGGGACATCTACCTTTAAAAAATATATTATATATTTTGATCATTGGATTGCATTTATGCTTCTTTTTTTTGTGGGTATAAAAATGTTAAAAGAAGGTTTTGAAGAGGAAAAAGATAAAGAAAAAACAGATTACAGTTCATTTAAAATGCTAATTTTACTTTCTTTTGCAACTTCTATTGATTCATTAGCAGTTGGTATATCTTTTTCTTTAATAGATATAAAGATTTTTATACCTGCTATTATAATTGGTTTTATGTCATTTTTATTTACTGGGTTTGGGTTTATTACAGGTAAAAAAACAAGTGAATTATTTGGAAAAAAGGCAGAAATAATAGGGGGATTAATACTCATATTTATAGGTTTAAAAATACTTATAGAGCATTTAAAATGAGAATATCCAAATATTTGAGAAAATTATAATAAATATTTGTATTAAACAGTTTAAATAAATATCATTATTCAAAATTATTATATGGCAGTATTTTCATGCCCTAATTAAAATTGACAACATAAAAATATTATTGTATTATTATATTTAAAAGTTGGATTTACAGGAGGATGATATAGATGGTGACAGAAGAGGATATAATAAATCAATATGGAAAAAGGTATACAAAAGGACAATATATATTTAGGGAGGGGGATCATGGTGAAGAAATGTTTATAATTCATACAGGAAAAGTTAATATTACAAAAAGAACAGATGAAGGGGAAAAAATATTAGTTACATTAGGTCCCGGTGACTTTTTTGGAGAAATGGCTGTAATTGATAAGGGCCCAAGGTCTGCATCTGCTATTGCTGCTGAGGATACTGTATGCATTGTTTTGGATGAGGAACTGTTTGAACAGCAGATGCAAAGGAATGCAAAAATAGTTAAAAAAATACTTAAAAATATGAGTGCACGTCTTAGAGCAATGAACGAGCAATTACAGAATCTTACTACAAAAGATTATAATATGCGAGTTGTTAACGCGCTTTTAATTCATGTGAATAAAAATGGTGATAATACATCATTACCTTTGCAGACGTTAATAGACCAGACAGGTATGGAAGATTACAAGGATAAATTACATGAAATATTACGTTCCATGGAAAAAGCCAAAGTTGTTACAATTTCCGGAGATACAATAATAGTTTCAAATTCTGCTAACATTGAAAAATACAAACATTATCTTGAAATGAAAAAGATATTTGGTGAAAGTTAAAAGAAAAGTGAAAAAATTAAGGGAAATATTTTTTTTAATTATTATTTTTGTTTTTTGTTTTCTTTATTTTAAATACAATGAGGCAATAAAATCATTTTTTTTTATTCAATTTCAAAGATTTCTTCCTGATAAAATAAACACACAGAAAATTATTCTTGTAAATGACGAATTTTCACTCGGTGATTATAATAATTTGTTTAGTGTTATATCAAAATTGGAAAATTCTGTTGCTGTTATATTGCCACAATTGTTTAATATAAAAATTGGCGATTATGTTGAAAGTCTGACTTCTGAAGAAATAAAAAAAACACAGGATGAATATAAGGAATTTATTTTTAAACTTGCAGAAACGCCAAATATAATACTTACAGGATTTATAGATAACTTAAATACAAATACAAAAATAAATATTGATCCGTGTGTATTTAAATATTTTAAAAAAGAAGATCTAAAGTTAAATTTAAAAAAATTCAATTATATAAAAGTAAACAATCAGAAAATCTGGTTAACGGCACCTGATATTGGTTTTTATCAAAACTTTGAGTATTATCCTTATAAAATGCCACTTCTTTATCATTTTAATGATTGTGTTATTATAAATGTTGCAATTGAAGCAATTAGGAAATATTATAAATTAAACAAAAAATCAATAAATTATTCAAATAATATGTTAAGGATAGGAACAATTGTTAATGTTCCTATTTCAAAATCTGGAGAAATAATAATCTATCGGAATAATGAAAAAATTAAAATTTATAATCTTAATGAATTTTTAAAACTTTCTGCAGATGTAATTAATGATAAAATCATAATTATAAAAAGTAAAAATATAAATGAAAATACTATGGTTAGCCTAAGTATGCTTATTGCAGGATTGATGCAAAAAAAATATATATATTATTCATCAGTATTAAATTATATTTTAGGTTTTATTTTATTTTTGATATTTTTATTCTTTTACAGGTTATTAAAAATTCATTATGGCATAATTTTAATTATAATTATAGAAATTTGTATTATTATTTTTACATTTTTATTATTGAATAAAAATATTTATCTTGATTTTGTGCTCTTTTCACTTGTTAATTTTATTACTTTTTTTTCGGTTTATTATTTTAAAATATATAACACAATTGTTGAATTTAATATGAGAGCTGGAATTATTAGAGATTATGTAAATAAACATTCACTTAAATATATTTTGGATAAAAATATTGATATCAAAATAATGAACACTTGGTTTCAAACCTTTATTGTTTATATTATTTTTTCAAAAGAAATAGCAGAAAATATAAATGAAATAAAAAAAGATTTTGATAAAATCAAAGATATATTATATAATTTTAAAAAAGAAATTTTTATGAAAATTATTAATGAAAAGGATATCGCAATTATCTTTGCCAGTGAAATTGATATAAAAGAACTAATGCGTTTTTTATTTGAAATCAGGGGGCTGATTACAGAGAACAAATATAATATTGTTTTAAATCGTACGGAGGTGTATACTTATTTATATAATAAGCAGTTGATATTTATGGATAAAAATATAGAGATAAGAATAAACGCAGAAAATATTGAAAAAAAGAGATATATTTTAGTTCCTGAGAAAGATATACAGCAGTATATTGATTATATTAAATTTCAAAAAAATATAAATATAGGTGGAATTTTATATTTTAATACTATGGGTTTAAGAGAGGAGGTTTAAATGAAAATAAAAGTACTTGGATGTTATGGTGGGCAATTACCAGGTAAAAACAACACAGGATTTTTATTGAATGAGGAGATTTTGATTGACGGTGGAACTATAGCATTATCAGCGGATATAAAAACTCAGAGAAAAATTAAAAATATTTTATTATCTCATCCACATCTTGATCATGTTGGAGCAATTCCTTTTTTTGGAGTTAATGTAACCAGTAATAAATCAAAAAGTATAAATATTTATGGCACTATGTTTACCATAAATGCGGTAAAAAATTATATAATGAATGGTACTATATGGCCAGATTTTACAAAAATAAAAAATTCTGCAGGAAATTATGTTTTTGAATATAAAACAATAATTACTAATAAATGGTATGATATAGATGGATATAAAGTAAAAGCTATAACAGTAAATCATACAATTCCAACAAATGGTTATATTATAGGAAATGGGGATAAATATATTATATATAGCGGCGATACAAAAGAAACAGATGAAATTTGGATGGAAGGGAAAAAACTTGGTGATAAATTAAAAGCAATTTTTGTAGAAACTGCATATCCTGATAATCTTATAGAACTTGCTGAAAAAAGCGGACATCTTACACCTTCTTCTTTATATAACCAGTTAAAAAAGTTAGGGAAAATAAAATCAAAGGTTTTTATCTATCACATGAAACCTGAATATGAAAAAATTATAGAGAAAGAAATAAAGAAGATTAAAGATTATAGAATTATCTTAGTAAAAGAAACAAAAACATATTTTATATAGAATGATAATTTTTAGAAACGCTAGGAAAAGTGATATTACCCAAATTCTTGAGATTGAAAAAATATCTTTTATAAGTCCATGGAGTAGAGTCGCTTTTGAATGTGAGATTTCCAAAATGCTTATGGGCAATGGTATTTTTCTGGTGGCTGAGGATGAAGAAAATAATAAAATTTGTGGTTATGTTTGTGCAAACGTAATTATTGATTATATCCATATACTTAATCTTGCAGTTGCACCTGATTATAGAAGGAAAGGCATAGCAAAAGAGTTTATTAAAAGAATAGAAGCAGATGCAATTAAAAAAAAATATTATGGAATTACTCTTGAGGTTTGTGAAACAAATGAAGCTGCAATAAATCTTTATAAGAAATTTGGTTTTATTATTAAAGGGAAACGGGAAAAATATTATGAAAATAAAGAAGATGCTTTAATAATGTGGAAAATACTGTAATTGTTGCAACAAGATTTACTCCATACCTAATAAAGGGTAATGAAAAGGGATTTTATTAAGTCATCTTCGGGTAAGAAGGAATATATGGTTTTTAGCTGATTTGAACCAGTAAATTGAGTAGATTTTATGTAATCAAAAATTGTTTTTACTGCGTCAAATAAGGTGAAAAATGAGTATAAGAGAAGACAGAGAAATAATAAATGATATTAAAAGTGGTTCTGTTGAGGCAATGGACGAACTCATAAAAAAATATCAGAAAAGAGTATATAATACTATTTATGGATTATGTATGAATTATGATGTTGCCTGGGATGTCTCTCAAGAAGTGTTTGTAAAGGTTATAAAAAATATAAAAAGTTTTAAAGAGCAAAGCAGTTTTTGGACATATTTATATAGAATTGTCATAAATGCTTTTTATGATTGGACTAGAAAAGAAAAAACCAAAAAAAGATCAACTACAAATTTTTCTGATATGACAAATGATGATAGCAAAAGAAGCTATGAAGTAAAGGATATGATTAATATTGAAGAGGATTTTGATAGAAAAATGCTTGAAGAAAAAGTAAAAAAAGGACTTGATGATTTGACTGATATACAGAGACAGGTCTATAT
>JAOAAI010000205.1 GCA_026418955.1 Candidatus Goldiibacteriota bacterium
TAAAAAACCAAAGGAGGATTTAGTTATGCCACAGATTTCAATGAAAGCACTTCTTGAAGCAGGTGTCCATTTCGGACATCAAACCAAACGATGGAATCCCAAAATGAAACCTTATATCTATACTGCCAGAAATGGGATTTATATCATTGATTTACAAAAAACCTTAAAATACACCAGAGATGCTGTTGTATTTGTAAAATCAATTATTCGCGAAGGGAAAAAGATAATATTTGTGGGCACTAAAAAGCAAGCTTCTGATGCAATAAAAGAAGAAGCTATCCGCTGCGGCATGCCTTATGTTGCTTCACGTTGGTTAGGAGGGACACTTACCAATTTTGTTACAATAAAACAAAGAATTGAAAGATTAAAATATTTAGATGAACAAGCAGCGACAGGCGGCCTTGATAAATATCCAATAAAAGAAAAAATGAATATGCAGAAAGAATTAAAAAAATTAAAAGAAAATCTTGAAGGCCTAAAAGATATTGAAGAATTACCTGGTGCTTTATTTGTAATAGATGTAAAACATGAAGAAAATGCAGTTAAAGAAGCAAATAAACTTGGAATCCCTGTCATAGGTGTTGTTGATACCAATTGCGATCCTGATGGTATTGATGTTATAATACCAGGAAATGATGATGCTATAAGAGCTGTCCGTTTAATGTGCAAAATTATTGCTGATTCAATAATTGAAGAGAAAATAGCTATGGAAAAAGAAAAAGAAGTTATAATTGGACAGGAATCTACAACGCCAGAATCCATCATCACAGAAAAACAAGAAGAAATAATAGGTGAAAAAGAAAAAATTGAATCGCTGCAGGATATTGATACTTCTGAATATGAAAAAATGTTCCTAGATGATATTGAAATAAAAGAAAGAAAAAAATTGAAAATGACAAAAAAAATAATTGATGAAACATTAAACAAATAATTTGAAAAACAATACTCCGTATATTAAATTATTACGGATAAAAAGGAGATTAAAAAATGACAAATGTTTCTATGGATGCAATAAAAGAATTAAGAGAAAAAACAGGGGCAGGTTTTGGAGACTGTAGAAAAGCTCTTATAGAAGCGCAAGGCAATATTGAAAAAGCAATAGATTATTTAAGAGAAAAAGGTATTACTTCTGCTGCAAAAAAAAGTTCTAGAGTAACAAAAGAGGGAAGAATTTTTTCCTACATACACACAAATGGAAAAATAGGTGCCATGGTTGAGATAAACTGTGAAACCGACTTTGTGGCAAGAACAGATGAATTTGAAAATTTACTGAAAGATGTTGCAATGCAGGTTGCTGCAATGGCACCTCTTTATGTTAAAAGAGAAGATATTCCTGAGGAAATCATTAAAAAAGAAAAGGAAATTTACAGGACACAGTTAAAGGATTCTGGCAAACCTGAAAATGTGATTGAAAAAATAATTGAAGGAAAAATAGAAAAATTTTATAAAGACGTATGCCTACTAGAACAAACTTTCATTAAAGATGAAAGCAAAACCATTGATACACTTGTAAAAGAAAAAATAGCAAAACTTGGAGAAAATATTATAATCAAAAGATTTGTAAGATTTGTAGTTGGTGAATAAACGATAACTGACTTTTTTTAAAATGTGTTATTTCAAAATTTCATAGCAAAATATAAAACTCCGTATAAAAATTTAAATAAAAAAGTAAAAAACGGAGGTATAAATGGTACTAAAACCAAAATACAAAAGAATAATGCTCAAATTGAGTGGCGAAGCATTTGCTGGTGAAAAAAAAACAGGTATTGATTATGATGCTGTTTACAGTATAGCAGAAGAAATAAAAGCTGTTGCAATGATGGGTGTGGAAATTGGTATTGTTATTGGTGGAGGTAATATATTTCGTGGTGGAAGAGGAAAAAATTTTAAAATAGACAGGGTTGTAGGAGATTATATGGGTATGCTTGCAACTGTCATAAATGCTCTTGCATTACAAGACATCCTTGAACAGATGGGAGTACAGACCCGCGTATTATCAGCTATAGAGATGAAAGAACTTGCAGAACCATTTATTAAAAGAAGAGCAACTAGACATCTTGAAAAGAAACGTGTTGTAATTTTTGGAGGTGGAACTGGAAATCCATATTTTACAACTGATACTGCAGCAGCTCTTCGCGCTATGGAAATAGGAGCAGAAGTTTTACTCAAAGCAACAAAAGTCTCTGGAGTTTATAGCGATGATCCTGAAGTTGATAAAAATGCAAAAAAATTTACTGATTTAAAATATATTGATGTCTTAAATAAAAATCTCCGTGTAATTGATTCAACTGCTATTTCATTATGTATGGAAAATAATATCCCCCTTATCATCTTTAATATGACTGAAAAAGGTAATATAAAAAAAGTGGTATGTGGGATCAATATAGGTACGATAATTCATTAAAAGGAGGGTAAAATGGAAAATATAATAAAAGAAATGGAAAATAAAATGAAAAAATCCTTGGAAATTTTCCAGCATGAACTTACAACATTCAGAACCGGAAGAGCAAATACCGCTGTATTAAGTGTTGTCCAGGTGGAATGCTATGGCAGCAAAATGCCAATAAATCAGGTTGCCAGTATCTCTGTTATAGAGGCAAAAACAATAGATATAAGACCTTGGGATAAAAATATTTTACCAGATATTGAAAAAGCAATTCTTGCAGCAAATTTAGGACTTGGAGTAGTAAATACAGGTGATTCTTTAAAAATAAAATTTCCGGATCTAACAGAAGAAACAAGAAAAGAAATGGTAAAAAAGGTAAAAAAAATGGGGGAAGAAGCAAAAATTAATATAAGAAATATTAGAAGAGAAGCAAATGAAAAAATAAAGGGATTGGAAAAAAATAAAGAAATATCACAAGATGATTTAAAACATGGAGAAGCTAGAATCCAAAAAATTACAGATAAATACATTGCTGAAATTGATAATCTTGTAAAATTGAAAGAACAGGATTTAATGACTATATAACTATTTTCAGGATACTTAATGGAAAAATTTAAAAAAATTCCAGAGCATATTGCTATAATAATGGATGGAAATGGGAGATGGGCTAAAAAGAGAAATCTACCAAGAATTTTCGGTCACAGGGAAGGCGCAAAATCAGTCAAAGAAATAACCAAAGCTTGTGCCGAAATTGGAGTAAAATATTTAACACTGTTTGCATTTTCTACAGAAAACTGGAAAAGACCAGATAATGAGATAAAATTTCTAATGAACCTTCTGAATGATTATCTTAAAAAAGAAGAAAAAACATTATTAAATAATAATATTAAATTTGATACTATAGGTGATATTTCAAAATTACCTGAAAAAATACAAAAAAAAATAAATAGGCTTAAAAAAATTACAAAAAACTGTAAAAGAATGACTTTGATCCTTGCTTTAAACTATGGTGCTAGAAATGAAATAACTAATGCTGTAAAAAAAATATCCTCACTTGTAAAAAAGGGGGAATTAAAAATATCTGAAATAGATGAATCAACTATATCAAAAAATCTTTATACCGCAAAATATCCTGATCCGGATTTACTTATTAGAACAAGTGGTGAAGTAAGAGTTTCAAATTTTTTATTATGGCAGATTGCATATACTGAACTATATATAAGTAAAGTATTATGGCCAGATTTCAGAAAAAAAGAATTATACAAAGCCATACATGAATATGAAAAAAGAGAAAGACGCTATGGAGGACTATAAATGTTATTAAGAATAATAATGGCTATTATAATATTACCTTTTTTATATATTATCATTTTTTTAAAAAATCCTTATTTTTTTGTTGGTCTTGTAATAATTGCCTTAACAATAGCTTTAAATGAAATTTATTTGATGTTAAATAAAAAAGGATTAAAACCTTTTTTTATTACAGGAAATATTTTTGCTCTTGTTTTATATTATATGGTAATCTTTAACAGTAACACTGTTTATTTTTTTGGATTCATTGCTTTGTTTTTAATTTTATCATTTACTTTTGTAGTTGTATCAAAAAAAATAATCTATTTTCAGAAAATAATATCAACTATTATGCCTGTTATTTACATTGGATTTCTTGGTCTTTTTGGAATTAAATTAAGATTGCTTGAAAATGGTTCTTATTATATTTTTATCCTTTTATTCATAACTTATATATATGATGCTGGCGCATATTTTATTGGAAGTTCTATAGGTAAGCATAAACTAATACCTTCAATAAGTCCTGGCAAAACAATAGAAGGATGTATTGGTGGTTTAATTACTGCAATATTTTTTACAGTAATTATCCATTATCTGTTTCTTCCAAAAGGGCTTTTAGGTCAAAATCAGTTACTACATCTTGTAATTCTATCAATTGTTTTATCTATAACTGGACAGATTGGCGATATTTCTGCATCACTTGTGAAAAGATTTTCAAATGTAAAAAATTCTTCTGATATCATCCCTGGCCACGGTGGAATCCTTGATAAAATTGATTCTTCTCTTTTCAACGCACCTGTTTTATTCTTCTATCTCAAATTTTTTATTATATATTAATATGAAAAATATAGTAATTTTAGGTTCTACCGGCTCAATCGGAAAATCAGCTCTATCAATTATTTCTCAATTTCCAGAAAAATTCAAAGTACTTGGTCTATCAACACATGAAGATATTAAAACACTCAAAAAACAGGTTGCTGAATTTAAACCCAAATATATCTGTATTTCAGGCAAAACAAATGTAAAAAAAATCAATAGTTTTAAAAAAACAAAAATTTTATCTGGACCAGAAGGCCTTACAAAGCTCGCAGCATTAAAAAATGCAGATATTATTTTAATTGCTGTGGTTGGAGCATCAGGTTTGTTGCCTTTATTATCAGCAATAAAAAATGGGAAAAAAATTGCACTAGCAAATAAAGAATCCTTAGTTATTGCGGGTGATATCATAAATAAAGAAAAAAGAAAATATAAATCACAATTAATCCCTGTGGATTCAGAGCACAGCGCTATATTTCACATTTTAAATAATAAAAACATAAACTTAGTAAAAAAAATTATCATCACAGCTTCTGGTGGCCCTTTTAAAGATTTTTCACTGGAAAAAATACGTAAAATAACAGTAAATCAAGCACTAAAACACCCAACATGGAAGATGGGACCTAAAATCACAGTTGACTCTGCAACACTCATGAATAAAGGGCTTGAAGTAATTGAAGCACATTATTTATTTGATATTCCTTATGATAAAATAGAAGTTGTAATACATCCTCAATCAATTATCCATGGCATGGTTGAATTTATTGATGGCTCTATTGTTGCACAGATGTCTTACCCTGATATGAAATTACCAATAATGTTAGCACTATCATATCCAGAAAAAATTAATTTGAAAATAAAGCATCTTGATATGAAAAAAATAAAACATCTTGATTTTTATGGTGTTGATTTAAAAAAATTTCCTGCTTTTGCACTCGCAGTAAAAGCAGGAAAAATTGGGGGCACAATGCCTGCATGTATGAATGCGGCAAATGAAATCGCTGTCTATAATTTTTTAAATAATAAAATTAAATTTCATGAAATTCCTTATTATGTAAATTTAGCAATGAAATATCATAAACCTATTGAAAATCCTGATATAAAAGATATAATAAATATTGATAGTTCAACAAGAGAATTTGTACAAAAATTAATTGATATAGATAAGAAATAAATACATTATTAAAATAAAATACTTATAAAATAAATAACATAAAACTAATAGTAATAAATAATATTAAAAGGAGAATATTATGCTTGAAACAATATATATTATAATAGCACTTGGGCTCACCATTCTATTTCATGAATTAGGTCATTTTCTTGCTGCAAAAATACTTGGAATAAAAGTTGAAAAATTTTCTATAGGTCTGGGACCAAAACTCATTTCATTTAAAAAAGGTGATACAGAGTATTTGATAAGTATTTTAATATTTCTTGGTGGATATGTAAAACTCGCAGGCGAAAATCCTGATGAACTTAATCCCGATGACAAAAACGCTTTTTTAAATCAACATCCTTTTAAAAAAATAATTGTTGCTGCATCAGGAGTTGCCCAAAATTTATTTCTTGCTTTTTTACTTATGTGGCTAGTATTTATCATTGGCACAGAAACATTGAAACCTGTTATAGGTGAAGTAAAAAAAGGATATCCAGCTTTTGAGGCAGGTTTAAAAAAAGGTGATGAAATAATAAGTATTAACGGTAAAAAAGTAAATTACTGGAGTGATGTTACAGATTTAGTTACCAATTTCAAAGGTGAAATACTTACTATAAATGTCATAAGAGATGGAAAAGAATTAATATTTAATATAAAACCAAAACTTGAGGAAATAGAGGATATTTTAAAAGATAAAAAGAAAAGACCTTTTTTAGGCATTTCTCCACTTGCTTTTTTACCAGTGGTTGATGATGTAAAAAAAGGATATCCTGCATATGAAGCGGGGATCAAAAAAGATGATATTATACTTGAGATAAACGGAAAAAAAATTACATACTGGGATGAAGTAACAGATATTGTTGAAAAATCAAAAGATATTTTAAATATAAAAATTAAAAGAAAAAATGAAATAAAAGAGTTTATGATTAAACCCACTTTTGTAGAAGAAAAGGAAAATACAAAAGATAATAAAACAGTTAAAAGAAAAATTATAGGTATTTTACCAAAAGCAAAT
>JAOAAI010000222.1 GCA_026418955.1 Candidatus Goldiibacteriota bacterium
TGTGGGTAAACAATCCATAAAAATACAGACAAAACTTGTAACCGCAAGTGGTGGAAATTTTGTGTTTAAAATTAAAGAATCAATAATAAAGGTAGAAGATAAACTGAAAAAAATTATTTTTCCCAATGATGAGATAGATAGAGAAATAACAGAAGAGGATATAAAATGCGAAAAGTGATTGTAATTTTTCTTTTTATTATACATTTTAATTTAAATGCATCTGTATATGATTTTATTAAAGAAAAAATTAATTTTTCTATGCCTTTTATTTCAAAAGAGATTAAGAGTATGAATATAAAAATAAATGGTAATAGGATTGATATTTTATTACTTGAAGCGAATAAATCATCAGAAAAGGCACTTGTTGAATTATATGAAAAGGCAGAAAAAAATGGATGTGATTTTTATAATAGCGAGAGTATTTTATATATTGCTGAGTTGTTATATAAAATTGCAGGCAGGAAAAAGTATGATGATGAGTTTGGTTATATTTTATATTTAGAAAAAAATAAAAAAATTAATTTTATTATAACTGCAGGAAATGGGGAAGAATGTGAAATAATAAAAATATCATCTGTGTTAAATAATAAAAAAAATGGCTATGATGACGGTATAAACCATATCGCTAATGCTAAGCAGATTTTTAGTTTTGAAATTTTATCTGATTACAACAAAACGCTTTATTTTACAAATTTTTATATTATCACATCTGCTGATAGATATGAAATAAGAAATTTTTATGATCATGCTTTGATTAAATCAGGATTTAAATTAATAAAAAAATATTTTGATAATAAAATTGACCTTTTTATCTACGAAAAAAGAAAAAAGATTTATCTCATGGCAATTTCAGAGGAGCAGAACGAAAATTGGTTAATGGTGATGGGATAAGAGAATAAGATGTAAGATGTTTAATTTTATAAATATTTTAAAGATGAAAAAGTGCGAAGATTTGAAAATCTGAAGATTTGAAGATTTATTCAGGAGGTTATGCATGGATTTAAAAAATATGAAAATGGAAAATAAATTACTACTTATTTCCATAATTAGTGGTTTAATTGCTGCTATTCTTGCATTTTATTATTTTTCTAATCTTGAAAATAATATAAAAGAAAAAATGGAGCCGGTAAAAGTTATTGCTGCAGCAAGATACATACCATCATACACGCGTCTTGAAAAGGAAATGTTAAAAACTATAGAAATACCAAAAAAAATGGTAAATAAAGCCAATGTTGTTGATTTAGAAAAAATAGAAGGAAAAATAACACTTGTGCCTTTTATTGAAGATGAACCAATACTGGAAAATAAATTAAGTAGAAAAGGTAATGAACTAAATATAATGATTTCAACAGGCCTTCGTGCAATAAGCATTTCTGTTGATGAAGAATCAGGTGTTGGTTTTATGATAAGACCGGGTGATTATGTTGATGTATTGCTTACTTTTCAAGATATTGATCCAATAACAGGCAAAGGGACATTAAAAACAGCTACGATATTACAGGATATAAAAGTTATTGCAACTGGAACAGAATTTTCTCTTGATAAAAAAAATACAAATTATAGTTCAATAACACTTGCTTTAATGCCAGAAGAGGCAGAATTAGTAACTTTTGCAAAAGAAAAAGGTAAAATTTCCTTTGCGCTGCGTGCTTTGGGTGATAGAACGAAAGAAAAGATAAAACCAATTTCTTTCGTTGATTTAATGCAACAAATAAAAAGTTATGAAAAAAAAGAATATATAAATCAGAATAAAAAGAATAATACAGATTCTTATGAAATACAGAAAAGAGGTGAAGAATGAGAAAAATATTATTTTTTGTTATTGCTTTTTTTTATTTTATAAATTTTTATGCGATGGATGATGAAATAACCATTTTGGAAGGTACGTCCAAAATACTTGAAATAAAAAATGTAAGTTCAATAGAAATTTTAAAGAAGGATATTTTAAATGCAATTATTCTTTCTGATGAGGAAATTCTTCTTGATGCTAAAAAGGCAGGTATAACAGGTATAAAGATTACAAGTTCAGAAGGTGTTAAAGGTTACGTAGTTAATATTAAAAAAAGATCAAAAGCAGAAGCAATGATTGAAATAGATGTTCAGATACTTGAAGTTATTAATCTTGATGGCGCTTCTTTTGGCATTGACTGGCCAACTTTAATAAAGGCAAAAGAGATACCGGCATCTGGATTGTTACCTTTATCTCCACTCAATCTTGTTGAAAAAGAAACACCCACATATAATTTTTATAATTCAAATTTTAAAAGGGGTCAGATAAACATTTTAATTGATTTTTTGGTTAAAAAGAATTATGCAAAGATTCTTGCAAAACCTAAATTGCTTACGTTAAATGGAAAAAAAGCAAAATTTTTAGCA
>JAOAAI010000250.1 GCA_026418955.1 Candidatus Goldiibacteriota bacterium
CCATATATCCATCTGACCTACAAAATATCCAAATGAAACACCTATGATAAGACAGAACATCATGATAGAATTTTTATCCACTTCATGCATCATTTCAAAAAAAAACAAAGTCATAACTGTAGTAACCAGAGCAATTGCAGATGAAGAAGGTGGTACAAATGCACCTACAGGTGGATATATCCATATCAATTGCACTATTGTTCCTATAAAAATACCTGTTGTAATATTACCCAATATCCATCCTGCCAACGCTCCAGATATAATTGGTTGGGATAATAATGTCATACCTATAAAAAATGTATCCAGTTCTAAAAGCGCACCTAAAAATGATATTAAAATTATTTTTTCAACACCCATTGGTATTATGTACTTTATCCTTTATTTTTTTTATAAAATTTTTCTTCAATTGCTTTAAATAAATCCTTTTTTGTATCAGTTGGAACCATCCTAACCTCTAATGCAACATTAAATGCTTTTATTTTTTCAAACATTTCAACATCATAACTATCAACAAATATTGCATCAAACAACTGTATTTTATTTTCGGCAAAATGCATACCACCCACATTTATTTCTCCAATTTTTCCACCACACTTTAATAAATTATAAACATCTGCAGGACTTTTAAAAAGCATCATCACATTTTCATTATCAAAAAATCTATTACGCAACTTCTCAGCAGCTTCTTGAACCGTAAAAATTGATAAATTTATATCGGTCGGCGTGGCCATTCTGAAAAGAAATTTTTGCATATCATTTTTGACAATTTCATCATTAACAACAACAATATGATCAATCTTCAATGCTTGCGCCCAGCCAACCACAACCTGCCCATGTATCAATCTGTCATCTATCCTTGCAAGTAATACCGGCATATCAATTTACCGCTTTTTAAAAATTGCCTTTGCATCCACAATAGTTTTATCTTTACGCTCCATGAGAATTTTAAAAAGTTCATTTGACTTTTTTGAAGAATGCATTATTGCCTCAATTACAATTGGCAAATTAAAACCAGTGATTATTTTAATATCATCATTATTTGCAAATAAACTTAAGGCAACGTTAGAAGGTGTTCCACCAAACATATCTGCAAAAATAATAACTCCAAAACCTTTGTTTAATTTTTCAGCTTCTTTCTTTAATCTCTCTGAAAAACTTTCAACTTTTTCATTTTTAGAAAGAGTCAGGGCAGATACATTTTCTCTTTCACCAATTATCAACTCTATTGTTTTTTTCAAACTCTCTGCCAAAGTATAATGAGAAATAATAATAATACCTGTCATTTAATATTTTCCTTTATACAAGAATTAACTTCATTATCATCTTTGATAATAATTCTGGATCATGCCTGATATATTTACCGGGTTTGAATAACTGTCCTTCAAACAATTTAACACCTAGCCTTGATATTTCATGTTTATCTATCTCTACTGGATAAGAATTTTCCCTAGCATACTTTTTCAATATCATTTTATCAGGAAGTTTATTATTTGCTATTACATAATCAACAATTTTAATCCCTACATGGTTAAAAATTGCCTTTATATGATCAGAAACTCTAAAATTATCCGTCTCACCTGGTTGGGTCATTATATTACATATATAAACTTTCAACGCTTTTGATTTGACAATTGCTTCCACAATTCCTGGGACTAATAGATTTGGTATTATACTTGTAAAAAGACTCCCAGGTCCTATCGTTATAATATCTGCAGCTTTTATCGCATTTATTGCCATAGGATAAGGTTTACATTTTGAAGGAGAAATATACACTTTTTCAATTATACCTCTAGCTTTGGGTATATTTGATTCACCAGTTATTTTTCTTCCATCTTTTAAACGTGCCTTTAAAACTATATTATCAAGAGTAACAGGATATACCTTACCACTTACTGCGAGTACTTTTGATGATTCATTTATTGCTTTTGGTAAATCACCAACTATGTGAGTTAGAGCTGTTAAAAAAAGATTACCTAAATTATGTCCAGCGAGATCTCCTTTTTTTTCAAATCTATATTGAAATAATTTCCCTAACAATGTTTCTTCATCGGCAAGTGCCACAATACAATTTCGCAGATCTCCTGGTGGAAGAACACTGTAATCCTTTCGTAATCTTCCAGAAGATCCACCATCATCTGCAACAGTGACAATGGCAGATAGATTCAAGGTGTATTGTTTTAATCCTCTTAAAACATTAGGCATGCCTGTGCCGCCACCAATAGCCACTATTTTAGGACCTCTTTTCAATTTTGCCTTCTGATATGCTATATTAATAAATTCTTTTTCTTTATGCGGACCAAATATTGCAAAAATTGAAAAATACGTTCTCCTAATAGCAAAGAACATACCAACAAGTCCCAGTAAAAAAAGTATATAATCAATTGCCTTTAATTTATGCAAACGGTAAAAAAAGTTGTCAATATTTATTCTATCAATTTTTATGAAATTAAAAAAACTCCCCATCAATCCTGAAAAACCAATAAACATAACAACAAAACTCAAAATAAAAAGAATCAACCATCTTTTGACTTTTATTCCAGGATATAACCATTTATTCAACCATTGCATCGTTTTGTTCCTTTTTCATCCATTTAAGTATGGTTTTATTTAATTCTTTTGCTGGATTATAACCATGTGACTTCAATCTCTGGGTCATCGCCGCCACTTCTATTATAACACTTAAATTTCTTCCAGGCTTTACAGGTAAAATTATTTTTGGAACTTTAACTCCGAGTATTTCTTCATATTGTTCCTCCATACCGAGACGCTCATAATTTTTTCTTTTCTCCCATTCTTCAAGATGAATTAATAATTCAACTTTTTGTGATTCTCTAACCGCACCAACCCCAAAAAGATTTTTAACATCAATAATTCCCAAACCTCTTATTTCCATATGATGCTGAATGATATTTAATCCTCTACCTTCTAAAATATCATCGCCCATTTTGCTAATCTCAATTATGTCATCAGAAATCAAACGATGTCCTCTTTTGATAAGTTCAAGAGTTATTTCACTTTTACCTATTCCACTCTTACCCACCAATAATACACCTATACCATAAACATCAATAAAAGTTCCATGCAATGTTATCTTCGGCGCCAATTTTCTTTCAAGATACAACATTACTGAACTTATCAGTTTGGTTGTAAATATAGAAGACATGATAACTGGTATTTTATTTTTTTCGGCTATTAATTCAAAATTATAGGGGGGTTTTAAATTTCTTGAAATCAACACACAGCAGATATTATAACTGAATAATTTATTTAAAATTTTCTGTGTTTTTTCCTTTCCAATCTTTTTCAAATATGTAAATTCAGTCTTACCAAAAATCTGTATTCTTTCATAAGGAAAATAATCAAAAAAACCAGCTAGTGCAAGTCCTGGCCTATTAATTTCAGGGATTATGATTTTTTTTTTAGATAAAAATTCCTCGCCTGTGATAATTTTTAAATCCAGTTTTTTCTTATTATCATTATAAAATTGTTTAACAGTTATATAATTCATTTCTCCCTTTTAAATAAAAAACAAAAAACAAATTTAAGGATTTAATTTTTCTTCTTCTTCTATCACTTTGATGATGTCTTCTTTACTGGTTGCTTCTAAAATCTTTTTTCTGTAAAATTTATTTTTCAAAAAGTTTGACACTCTAGCAAGTGCTTTCAACATATAATTGGTAGCACCTTCTGGAGTTAATATTAAAAAAAATATATTTGTTGGTTCTCCATCTAGTGAATCAAAATCAACACCCTTTTTTGAAATTCCAAAAACACCAACAAGTTCTTTAACACCTTTTGTTTTACTATGCGGTATAGCAACTCCCTGACCAATACCTGTGCTTCCAAGCTCTTCTCTTTCTAAAATAGAATCAAGAACTGCTTTTTTATCTATCAATAAGCCTTTTTTATCAAGAATATCAACTAATTCTTCTATTACTTCTTTTTTAGTGGTGGATTTCAAATTTAATTCAATGGAATCCTTACTCAAAAAATCAAGAATCCTCATTTACGCACCTCAACTTTTTCTAAAATTTTGATATGGTTAGACCGTATTTTCCATCTTTTCTTTTTCTAAGTAAACATACTTTGTTAAAATCAACATTGTAAAACAACATTATTTTCTCATCAATAGTTTCTAACTCTTCTATTGCCTCTTCGGTATTCATGGGTTTTAATGCCTGCATTTCTTCTTCTATG
>JAOAAI010000026.1 GCA_026418955.1 Candidatus Goldiibacteriota bacterium
ATAAGCTTTATCAAGGAAATCCTGAAGTGAATAAAAATTTTCAATTTCAAAGAATTCAAATTCTTCAAGATTATGAAAAGTTTCAACATCGGCTTGAAATCTATGAGCGCCGGGAGGAATAGTAGAATGATTAATGTTATATTGCATACAAGTTAAAGTAAAAGCAGAAAGTTCTTTGGCATTAAAATTACCAATAAACTCAACACCATTATCAGTTTGGATAGTGATTTTAGATAAATCAATGTTAAAAGATGAGAGGAAACGGACTAAGTAATTTAAGAAATGTAAAGAATTAGTCATAGAGAATTCATAGGCAAAAGAAAAGAAAACAAGGCCAGAGGTGACATCTCTTGCTGTATATTGGTAAGGTGGCAAATTAAGGCGTTTCATAGGCAAAAGGCAAGAAGGGATGTCGTAAAGATACTTAACATCAATGTCAATCTGTTGCAGAAAATTCCATAGTTTTTTAAGAGTATTTAGCCTTTCTTTATTCAATATTTTTAATTTCTTCAAGTGTATACCATGTCTTTCCTTATTCCCAATATTTATTTAAAAAATACTTGACATATATATTTTTTTTTTGATAAATATTTTAAAAATTTTTTAAATTAAAAGGAGGTACATATGAAAAAATTTATAATTATAATAATAGCAATGATAATAATAATTTTTAGTTGCGCTAAAAACGAAAATCCAACAGGAACGGGTGATCAGCAACCAACACAGTTACCAACATCTATCCAGACATCTACTACACCATCTATTCTAACATCTACCCCAACATTTATCCAGACATCTACTACACCATCTATTCCAACATCTACCCCAACATCACTATCATCGGCTATAAAATTTGAAAAAAGCTTTGGTGGAAATAGTATAGATGAAGGGAGTTCAATACAACAGACCACAGATGGTGGATATATAATTGCAGGATTTACTAATTCTTTTGGTGCATCAGGCTATAATGGTTATTTGGTAAAAACAGATAGTTTTGGAAATACTATATGGAGTAATACGTTTGGAGGAAATGGAAGTGATCAATTAAATTTCGTAAGACAAACAGTAGATAGTAGTGGATATATAATTATAGGTTCAACTGATTCCTATGGTGTACCAGGATATAAAAATATTTATTTAGTAAGGACCAACAATAATGGAACTGCAATTTGGACCAAAGCGTTTGGAGAGAATAAATATAATTGTTATGGTAAATCAGTGCATCAGACAAGTGATGATGGATATTTTATTGTGGGAACAAAAGAATATACAGGTGGTTTTGGATATACTACAGATGTTTTTTTAATAAAGACTGATAATATAGGAACAATGACATGGAGTAAAACAATAGGTGGGAGTAGTATTGATAATGGTTTTTTTGGACAACAAACAAAAGATGGGGGGTACATAGTTATAGGACAAACCTTTTCCTATGGAGCAGGTAATTCAGATATTTATTTAATAAAAATAGATAATTCAGGTAATACAGTGTGGAGTAAAACATTTGGTGGTACAAGCGTTGATGTAGGTTATTCAATACAACAAACAAAAGATGAAGGCTATATTATTGTAGGAAAAACTACTTCCTATGGTGCAGGAGATTATGATGTTTATTTAATAAAGACAGACAGTTCAGGCAATATTCAATGGAGTAAAACATTTGGTGGTACAAACGCTGATGAAGGTAATTCAGTACAACAAACAATAGATGGAGGGTATATTATTGCAGGATATACTACTTCCTATGGTGCAGGAGATTATGATGTTTATTTAATAAAGACAGACAGTTCAGGCAATATTCAATGGAGTAAAACATTTGGTGGCAATAGTTCTGATAGCGGGTCTTGGGTACAACAAACAGCAGATGGAGGGTATATCATTACAGGAAGTACTAAGTCTTTTAGCGCTAATGGAGATTATGATATATATTTAATAAAAACCGACAGCAATGGTAATGTTAATTAGTAAATAATAATTTTTTTACTTGTTAACTTATATATATTTTAAATAAATAAAGTAAATCAATACTGTCAAAAAAAAATAATATCTTTAATCAATTAATACAAAAATGAACGACCTAATCTTATATAAATAGTATAAAGAAGACAGTATAAATTAGCAAGAATATTAACCTGTTTGGCGCCTAATGATTTATATTTCTTTTTTGCTGCAATGATTTTTTCTTTTAATTCTTTCGGTGTTTCTTTAGGACAATGTTTTGGTCTTTTAGACAAATCTAAAAGTCCTTCATATCCTTTTTCAGTATATCTTTTTAGCCATTTATAAACTGTTTTTCTTGTAGTATTAAATACTTTAGCAGTAAAAGCAATATTGTTATATTCTTTTACATGCATAATCATTTTCATTCTTAATAATTTTTTATTTTTACAATTTAACATCATTGTGTAATACTCCATTTCATACATTGAGAAAGTCCTCCTTTCTGGAATATTATTTAATATAGTATCCCAGGAGGAGATTAAAGTCATCTAAAAATTAAAAAGTAAGTTTTTATAACTTCTCAACATAAAAAATATGCTTTAGGATTTGTTTAAACAAAAGATCTCTGCTAGGGGATATATTTACATATCCCCCTCTTTTTCTTATTTTTCTTTTTTGCCTTTTATTATTTTTTTAAGAGCATTTAACCTTTCTTTATTCAATATTTTTAATTTCTTCAAGTGTATACCATGTCTTTCCTTATTCCCAAACCTAACGTATAAAACTATTGAATTTTACCAATTTTTTTATATAATATGCTCAAATAAATTATAATCGGAGGTTAATTTATGACTGAAATTTCTGAATTACAAAAGTTAAGGTTGAAATATAAACCAGAATTACCTTTGATTTTAAGAACTGCTTTTTCTTCAATAAAACCTAAAACCGGTAATAAAACAGGTAGTGCCGGTGATGAGGAAAAATTAAAAGAAATTTTTAAAAATACTTTTGGAAAACCGGTTGTAACCTTTACAAAGGGTAAGAATAAAAGTTTGAATAGAAAACCTATTATTGCAGGTGTTGTTTTATCCGGTGGTCAGGCAGCAGGCGGGCATAATGTAATTTGCGGCATATTTGATGCATTAAAAAAAGCAAACAAAAAAAGTAGATTACTTGGTTTTCTCGGTGGACCTTCTGGAATAATAGAAGGCAAAATGAAAGAATTAACAAAAGACATAATTGATAAATACAGAAATACCGGGGGGTTTGATATTATAGGTTCCGGTAGAACAAAAATAGAAACAGATGAGCAATTTCAAAAAACAAAAGAAACAGTTATCAAAAATAAAATAGATGCGCTGGTTATTATCGGAGGCGATGATTCAAATACAAATGCTGCTCTCCTTGCTGAATACTTTGTAAAAGAAAAAGTAAATACTCAGGTTATAGGTATACCAAAAACAATAGACGGTGATTTAAAAAATGAGGAAATTGAAACTTCATTTGGATTTGATACAGCAGTAAAAATTTATGCAGAATTAACAGGTAATATATGCAGGGATGTTTTGTCTGCAAAAAAATACTGGCATTTTATCCGACTTATGGGTAGAAGTGCTTCACATATAACTTTGGAAGTTGCTTTGCAGACGCATCCGAATATTGCTTTAATCGGAGAAGAAGTTTTTGAAAATAAATGGACTTTATCAAACATTGTTGATTTTATATGTGATGCAATTGTAAAAAGGGCAGATGCCGGGAAGAATTATGGTGTGATTTTAGTACCGGAAGGGTTGATTGAATTTATACCGGAATTTAAGGAACTTATTAAAAATTTAAATGAAATAATGGCAAAAAATGAAAAGGATTTAAATCAGATTGAAAGTGCAAAAGATAAAAAAGAATTTATCTATACTAAATTACCGGAAAATTTAATAAATCTTATGAAATCACTTCCAGATGAAATATCTAGCCAGTTAATACTTGATAGGGATCCTCATGGAAATGTTGTAGTATCGCAGATAGAAACAGAAAAATTACTAATAGAAATGGTACAGAAGAAATTAAAAGAAATGAAAAAGCAAGGAACATATAAAGGAAAATTTTCTGCAATTTCTCATTTTTTTGGCTATGAAGGCAGATGCGGTTTCCCGAGCAATTTTGATGCAAATTATACCTATGCTTTAGGGTTTAATGCTGTTTTACTTATTTTAAGCGGTTTCACATCATATATGTCAACAATAAAAAATTTAACAGCACTTCCATCAAAATGGATAGCGGGTGGTACTCCACTTACAATGATGATGAATATTGAAAGAAGAAAAGGAGAGGATAAACCAGTAATAAGAAAAGCACTTGTTGACCTCAAAGGCAAACCGTTCAAGGCATTTTCTAAAATAAGAGATAAATTAAAAATAGAAGATAATTATATTTCGCCGGGTCCAATTCAATATTTTGGACCATCAGAAATAGTTAATAAAGTAACAGAAACATTAAAATATGAGAAAAATTAAAAGTGGTGGTAAAATATGAAAATTGAAATAAGAAAACCGGATAAAAAAGAACTTGAAAAACTCAATGTAAAATCCTGGCCTATATGGGAAAAAGAACCATCTAAATTTGATTGGTATTATGATGAAAAAGAAACCTGTTATATTCTTGAGGGAAAAGTAAAAGTTACAACAGATAAAGAAACAGTTGAGTTTGGAGCAGGAGATTTAGTTGTTTTTCCGGCCGGTCTATCCTGTGTGTGGGAAATTTCCCAAAAAGTTCGTAAACACTATAATTTTGGCTGATATTTTTTAATGAAAGGAGAAATAAATGAAAAATGGATTTGGTGATTTATTAAAAGAGGCAAGAGAGAAAAAAGGTTTTAAATATTCTGATATACATAAAATTTTAAAAATTGATGAAAAATATATTAGAGCATTGGAAGAAGAAGATTTTACTGCATTTGATAGACCTATTTATATGAAATTATTTTTAAATACTTATGCAAGATTTTTAAAACTGGATGTTGAAAAAATAAATGAATTATTTTTAAATTCTCCACAGGTTAAAGAGATTATGAAAGAAGAAAAGTCAAATATAAAAAACCTTGAAAAAAAAGAAATAATGAAAGAAACCGAGGCGAAAGAGTTAAAACAACCATTACCATTTATAATTAATTTAAATAATAAAACAACTTATTTTGTAATAGCAGGAATTGCTATTTTTTTAATTGCGACATTTTGGTTTATATTTAATATACTAAAAGAGCAACAGAATAAGGCGAAGATTGAAGAAGGAAAAAAAATATATGTTGTTCAGACTCCCCAAACTTTAAAGATAACAATAAAAGCAAAAGCAGATGTATGGATGAAAGCAAAATATGATGGAAAAGAAGAGGATTTTTTATTAAAAAATGGTCAAGAAAAAAAGATATTAGATGTTGCAAAAGTTGTTTTTTTAGTTGGGAATGCAGGCGGTGTTGAATTTATTGTAAATGGTGATAGTATAGGTACAATAGGTGAAGAAGGAGAGGTTATAAACGGACTTGTATTTGAGGTTGGGAAAAATTGGTACATAGATAGAAGTCAAGGTTTTAAAAGAGAAAGTCGACCTTTACTTTATGGCGAAGAAGCAACACCAACTCCGGGATTAAAAGAACAACCCATAACAAACAAAGCAACAGAAGGCAATAACGAATAAAAATAAGCAGTATAAAAATTTTTTTATTTTTTGGTCAGGAAAAATAAGGGGATTATGGTAAACAGAATGAATATTGGCATTATAAATCTCGGTTGTCCTAAAAATACTGTGGATATTGAATGTATGCTATCTTTTTTAGAAGATTTTACTATAACAAAAAATCCCGAAAATGCAGATGTTATTATTATTAACACTTGTGGTTTTTTAAAAAAAGCACGTGAAGAATCAGAAAAAGCAATAAAAGATATGTTAAGATATAAAGAAAAAAATACAAATTTAAAAATTATTGTTTCAGGATGTCTTGTTGAAAAAGAAAAAGAAAATTTGATAGATAAATATAAAGATGTTCATTCTTTTATAGGTGTTAATGAATTAAAAAAAATTTTTGCAGCAATAAAAACCGGTGGAGTTTATTTAAATACAAAGCCATATATTTACAGTGCAAAAGAACATAAAGTACTTTTAAATGAAATATCAGCTTATGTAAAAATTGCTGATGGCTGTAATAGGAAATGTTCATTTTGTGTGATACCGCAGATAAAAGGTAAATACAGAAGTAGAAAAATAGATGACATTGTTGCTGAAATAAAAAATTTAATTTCCACTGGTGTAAAAGAGATAAATTTGATAAGTCAGGATAGTTCATATTATGGAGTTGATATCTATGGAAAAAAGAAATTGCCGGATTTAATTGAAAAAATATTAAAACAGATAAAAGATTATTTTTGGCTGAGAATTATGTATCTTTATCCTGATTTTGATATAGTAAAAAAATTAATAAAAATAATGAAAAAAGACAGGCGCCTTTGTAGATATTTTGATATTCCTTTTCAACACATAAATGATAATATTTTACGGGATATGAAAAGAGGGCATAAGAAAAATTATATAATTAAGATTATAAAATATATAAGGAAACAAATAGAAAATGCTGTGATAAGGAGCAGTTTCATTGTTGGATTTCCCGGCGAAGGAAAAAAAGAATATAATGAATTGCTTGATTTTATTAAACAAGGAGTTATTGATAAACCGGGTTTTTTTGCATATTCTGATGAGCCCGGGACAGAGGCGTTTTTATTGAAAAATAAAAACAATTCAAAAAAAATAAAGATGCGTTTAAAAAAATTAACTGTTGTTTCAAAGAAAATTTGCTATTATAATAATAAAAAATTAAAAAACAAAAAAATTGAATGTTTGATTGTTGGAAATAAAAATAAAAATATTTTTCTTGCAAGAAACCAGAATAATGCGCCAGATGTTGATGATTTTATTCTTTTAGAAAATTATGGAAATATTCAAAAAGGTAAATTTTATAAAGTAAGAATAAATTAATAATTTAAAGGAAAAAAAGGTGAAATTTGAAAATTTAAAAAAAATTCCAAACAGGTTAACTATGTTTAGGATATTTATTATTATCATCTTTATTCCTACGGTCCTTATGGATAAAATGATATCAAGTTATATTGCGCTTTTTCTTTTTATTATTGCAGCAATTAGTGATTATCTTGATGGTTATATTGCCAGAAAATATAACATAATAAGTAATTTTGGCAAAGTGATGGATCCTCTTGCTGATAAAATTATGGTAATTTCTGCCCTCCTTTGTTTTATTCAGCTTAATGTTGTTCCGGCCTGGATGGTGATTATAATAATTGCTAGAGAATTTTTAATATCCGGCATAAGGATTATGGCAGCTAAAAATGGAGATATAATTGCTGCCTCTAACTGGGGAAAAGCAAAAACAATAACAGAAATAATAGCTATAATTGCAATACTTGTGTTACTTGCAATTGTAAATACCTTGGAGTATTTGAGCATTTCAACAGAAAAGATATCAATACTTGATTTCCAGATAAGATTTGTTTTGCTTAAATTAATACCATACTGGCTTATGTTTGTTGTTGCTGTAACTGCATTAATTTCAGGACTTGAGTATTATTTTAAAAACAGTAAAATATTTGAAAATGAAATTTAAAATGAAAAATTTGATAATAATAATTTCAACATTTTTTTATACGGGATATTTTCCTTTTGCGCCGGGAACTTTCGCGACATTATGTTTTCTCCCTATTTATTATTTTCTTGTTAAAGGACTTAATCCTGTTCTGTATTTAATGCTTACTGTAATTTTATATTTTGTAGGTGTTTGGAGTTCTTCATATGCTTCGGTAATTTTTAACAAAAAAGATCCGAGCAGAGTTGTTATTGATGAAATCGTTGGATTTTTAATAACAATGTTATTTATACCTTTTACTTTAAAAAGAATGATAGTTGGTTTTTTCATAGCGAGAATTCTAGATATTATAAAACCATATCCTGCAAGGAAACTTGAAATTTTAAGAGCCGGTAATGGCATTATGATAGATGATGCTGTTTCTGGAATATATGGGAATATTTTATTATGGCTGCTTATTTTTTTTAAAGTAATTTAAATAAAAAGATATGATAGATTATCTTGAAAATTATTCTTATCTTAATTCCGTAATAAAATCTATAAATACTGGACAAAAAAATATACTTGTTGATATACCCGAAAGCAGTTTCAATTCATTGTTTTATCTATTTCTTGCGATGAAAACTGATAGGGATATTTTTATTATTACGCATTCTACAGAGTTATTTAATACTTATTCGGAGTTAATTGAATTTTTAAAATTTTTTGAAATTAGCCATAAAGTAATATTGTATCCAGAAGATGATTCTTTTTTATATCGGGATATTAAATCATCAAGAGAAATAAATAGGATGAGAATATCTGCTATAAAAGAACTTTTAACAGCAAAGAAAAAAATTTTTATTACAAATATAAATGCCATAATTGAAAAAATTGAATCACAAGAAAAAATAAAAAAGCAATTTCTAAGAGTTGAAAAAGGAAAGGAATTTAGTCGAGATTTAATACTTGAAATTCTTGAGGAAAATAACTATGAAAAAGTAACAAGAGTTGAAGATGCTTTTGAATATTCGTTACGTGGGAATATTTTAGATATATTTTCACCGGATGCTACTTATCCAATAAGGATAGAATTTTCAGATAATAAGATAGAGTCAATAAGATTATTTTCAATAGAAACTTATGAGACAGAAAAACACATAGAGAAAGCAGAAATTCTTTTGTTCAAATTCAAAAAAAATGTATTAAATTCAAACTCTATTTTTGATTTTTTTGATTCTAAAAATACACTGTTAATATTAAAGGAGAACAACTCTATTAAAACTGAAATTTTAGAAAAAATAGAGAAAATAGAGAAATATTTACCGGATATGAAAATTGAAGAAAGAATTTTTTCATTAAAAAAAATTTACAAAAAGGTTTCTTTTTTTCAAAAAATAAAGACGGGATTTTTAATCAAAAAGGGGATAAAATTTAATATAAAATTAAATCCGGTTTTTAAAAGAAATTCTGAAATACTTTTTAATTATTTAAAAAAATTGAAAGATAATTCTTATAAGATAATTATTATTTCCGATAATACCGGTGAAACAAAACATATTCGTGAACTTCTGGAAAAGCAAGGCATAAATGGAATTGAATTTTATGATGCGGAGATTGACGCGGGTTTTTCTATACCTGAAATAAAATTATGTATAATATCAAATAGAGAAATATTTGAAAGATATAAAGGAAAATTATCGAGAAGAATAAAGGACAAAAGCCTAAAACCTGTGAGAAGTATTCTGGAATTAAAAGAAAAGGATTATGTTGTTCACAGGGAACACGGTATAGGTGTTTTTGAAGCAATAAAAACTATTCAGGTTGATGATAATTTTTATGATTTTATTTTAATACGCTATGACGGGCATGATAAATTATATTTGCCGGTTTATAAAATTGATTTAATTGATAAATACATAGGTTCCGAGAAAATTCCTTATCTTTCCCGGCTTGGCTCACCTGTTTTTAGAAGAACAAAAGAACAGATAAGAAAAGAGTTAAAAGTAATTGCAGAAGAATTGCTAAAAGTTTATGCTAAAAGAAAAGTTGAAAAAGGTATAAAGTATCCGGCTGAGGATGAGTTTGAAAAAGCATTTGCAGATGCATTCTTATATGAAGAAACACCGGACCAAAAAAAGGCAATAAAAGATGTAATTGCAGATATGGAAAAAGAAAAGCCTATGGACAGACTTATCTGCGGAGATGCGGGTTTTGGTAAAACAGAAGTTGCTATGCGCGCGTCTTTTAAAGCGATAAATTTTGGGAAAAAAGTTTTAATTTTAACATCAACAACTTTACTTGCATTACAACATTTTAAAACTTTTAGTGAAAGATTTGCAGATTATCCAGTAAAAATAGAAATGTTATCAAGGTTAGTTTCGAAAAAAAGAAAAAGAGAAATATTACAAAAAATTCAAACCGGCAATATTGATATTTTAATTGGCACGCATACTATTTTAAATCCTAGAATAGAAATTAAAGATGTGGGTTTAGTTGTTGTAGATGAAGAGCAGCATTTTGGCGTAAAGGCAAAAGAATATTTAAGGAAAAGATATCCCAATGCTGATTTTTTAACATTAACTGCAACTCCTATACCAAGAACACTTTATTTTTCTTTATCAGGAATAAGAGATATAAGTATTATAAATACACCGCCGCAAAATAAAAAGCCGATAGAAACATTTTTGGTTGAAGAAAAATTAAGCATAGTAAAAGAAATTATATTAAGAGAAATTTTAAGAAAAGGTCAAGTTTTTTATGTTCATAACAATATAAAAACAATATATAAATTGAAGGAAATATTAAGCACAAATTTACCGGAAATTAAATTTAAAATAGCACACGGAAGAATGAAAAAAAGAGAACTCGAAAATATAATGATGGATTTCCTTGATAACAAGTTTGATGTTCTTATAACAACAACAATAATAGAATCCGGACTTGATATGCCGAATGTAAATACTATAATAATAAGTAATGCGGAAAAATTTGGTTTAGCCCAATTGTATCAATTGCGTGGAAGGGTTGGAAGAAGGGACAAACAAGCATATGCGTATCTTTTAATAAAAGATAAAATAATGCTGTCAGATACAGCTAAGGAAAGATTAAAGGCAATAGAAAGTTATATAGATCCAGGCGCCGGATTTAATATAGCAATGAGAGATCTTGAGATACGAGGAGCTGGCACTATATTTGGAGTAAAGCAGCATGGGAATATGGAAAAACTTGGGTTCGAATTATATTGTAGAATGCTGGAAGAAGAAATAAATAAATTAGCAAAGAAAGAAGTAGAAAAAGAGGTTGACACAAAAATAACAGTAAATTATAAAGCATATATTCCGGATTCATATATATGGGATTCTGGTGAAAAAATAAGAATATACAGACAGCTTTTTATTTCTAAAAAATTAGATGATATATTATCAGTGGAAAATGCTTTAAAAGATATATGGGGTGATATGCCTCAGGAAGTAAAGAATATACTTTTTGTTGCAAAATTAAAATTACTTGGTAGGAGATTAGAAGCGGATGGGTTAAATCATACAGGAGATAAAATAGAGTTTATATGGAATGAAAAAAAAGAATTTAATATGAAGTTTAAAAGTTTTTTAGAAAAGCATCAAAATATATTTATAATAGGTAAAAATAGATTATCGTTAAGACAAGAAAATATAAAAAATATTGATTTATTATTTAAAGAAATAGAGATGTATTTAACTTCTTAAGGTAGTTTCTGGCTGAAAACAAGTTTATTTTCAACCCATTTATATGTAACCATACTTATTTTGGTAAGGCCGGATTTTATTAAAAGATTTTTTGTATTCTGTTCTGTATAATCAGGAATTAAAAGGTAAAAAGAACCAAATGCTTCAAAAAATTGTTTCCATTGCAATGTTTCTGCTTCGTTTATGGTGTCTTCGGTTTCTATTTCAAAAATAATAACACCTTTTGAACGGGATTTAACAATAACATCAGGGTAAAGTCCTTTTACGTTCGTATTTTTTGCATCTCCGGGATTTATAAAAACTTCATCAGCATCTTTTTTATTAAGATAGACAGATTTTAAGGTTTCAATCAAGGTATCATGGAGTCTTTGGTTTTGCGGCGTTCTTGAAGACATTGCCATAAAAAACCTCCCTTGAATAATTATTCTTTATTCCATATTATATATTCTGGGATAAATTTGCAAGTTAAATATTCATTGTTGGGTAAAATTCTAACTGCATAATTAATTTTACCTGAAGAAGAAGGAGTAATTACACCTTCATAAATAAAATTATTATCCTTAGTGCTTTTATATTCTGCTCTGACAGTTTGTGTATCTGTCAATGTGTCTCCCCGGTCGTATCCATAATATATTTCAACAAGCAAATCATTATTTGATAATCCGCCGGCAAATATTTCGGCAGAAATTTTTAATTTTTCTCCAAGTTTGATACTGTTGTAATGTTCTGCTGAAATATTTAATATTTTAATATTTTTCCATTTTTCTGCAATTTTTTCTTTGTATTTTGTTATTTTTTTGGCTTTTTCTGATGAGTTGTTTGTAAGATTAAAATAATTTTTACCAGCAGTAATGTAAAATTTTTCAGTATATTCCATCACCATTCTGTTAGTATTAAAAATAGGGCATAATGTCATCATAGCCGTTTTCATTTTTTTTATCCATTCATGAGGAAGATTATCTTTTCCAAGTTTGTAATAAAGAGGAATTATTTCATTCTCCAGAAGTTCATAAAGCGCGTTTGCTTCAACTTTATCCTGGTATTCCGGGTCCTCGTATTCTTCTCCTTTTCCTATATCCCAGCCGCAATCATTACTGGGTTTTTCTGCCCACCAACCATCAACAGTGGATAGATTAAGACCACCGTTAAATGTTACTTTCATTCCCGATGTTCCACTGGCTTCAAGGGGTCTTCTTGGTGTATTCAACCACACATCAACTCCTTGAACAAGATAATGAGTCGTATTTAAATTATAATTTTCAATAAACACAATATGATTTTTTAATACTTCATCTTCTGCATAATGATATAATGTTTTAATAAATTGTTTACCTTCTTCATCCTTTGGATGTGCTTTGCCGGCAAAAATAATTTGGACCGGCATTTCTTTATTGGTAAGTATTTTTTTTAAGCGTTCTATATCTTTAAATAATAGTAAAGCGCGTTTATATGTAGCAAATCTTCTTGCAAATCCTATTGTTAAAATTTCTGGGGATAAAATTTCATTTGCAGAATCTATTTTTTCTTTGGATGCACCTTTTTCTTTTAATTGCTGTTTTAATCTGCGTCTAACAAAAGCAACTAGTCGTTCTTTTCTTCTTTCATGGGTTCTCCAGAGTTCTGTGTCAGGAATTTCTTCTATTTTTTTCCAGACCTCATTATCCTCTGGACAATCAACCCAGCGCGTTCCAAGATACCTAAAAAATAATTCAGCCATTTCTCTTGAAATCCAGGAATTTGCATGAATACCATTTGTTATATGCGTTATTGGAATTTCATCAAGAAGGACACCGGGCCAAATACCCTGCCACATTTTCCTACTTACCAGGCCATGTAATTTACTCACACCATTACAAAAATTTGTTAATTTTAAGGCAAGAACAGTCATACAGAACCATTCATTGATATCGTCAGGATTGATTTTTCCAAGTTTGATAAAATCATTGAAAGATATTTTTAAATTGGTTTCAACATATTCTTTTAAATATTTTGCTATAAGGTCAACAGGGAACCTATCATTTCCTGCAGGAATGGGAGTGTGAGTTGTAAAAACAGAGGAAGCTGCAGCAATTTCTTTTGCCTCATTAAAAGATAAATTGTTTTTTTTCATAAGTAAACGTATTCTTTCAAGTATTAAAAAAGCAGAATGTCCTTCATTCATATGCGTGACTGTTGGATTTAGTCCTAAAGCATCCAGTGCCATCATTCCGCCAATCCCAAGCAAAATTTCCTGTTTTATTCGCATCTCTAAATCGCCGCCATAGAGTTTATATGTGATTTCTCTATCAGCCGGAGAATTTTCAGGTATATTTGTGTCTAACAGATAAAGATTTATTCTTCCTACTGAAAGTTTCCATATCTGAAATTTTACATTTGAATGTGGATATTTTATTTCAAGAATAATTGGTTGATTATTCTTTGTTTTTACTATCTGGGCAGGTGAGACATGATAATTATATGATATATATTTTTCCTGCTGCCAGCCATCGTTTGTCAAATATTGCTGAAAATAACCCTGAGAATATAAAAGTCCGATTGCAACAAAAGGAATGCCAAGGTCAGATGCAGATTTCAAATGGTCCCCTGCGAGGACTCCAAGGCCGCCTGAATATATGGGTAGGCATTCTGCAATACCATATTCTGCACTAAAATAGGCAATAAGAAAATCTTCTGGAAGATTATTTTTAACTTTTTCATACCAGGTTGGTCTTGTTAAATATTGATTTAATTTTTTTAGTAAATTATCAACCCTGAATAAAAATCCATCATCAGTTGCAAGTGCATTTAATCTTTCCTGGGGAACTTCATATAATAATTTTACAGGGTTATGCGAAGTTGCTGACCAGATATCAGGGTCAATATCTCTGAAAAGAGCAAATGCTTCTGAATCCCAGACAAGCCATAAATTATGCGCTATGTCAAGTAAAGGTTTTAATTTTTCTGGCAAATTTGGAATTACTGTTAATTCGCGAAACTTCATAATTGCCTCCTTTAAATTTATAAAAAGATTTTAGCATATAATAAAATAAAATAAAATAAAAATTTATTTGTTAATAGTTATATTATTAATAAAGAAATCTAAAGAAAAACAAAGTTATTTGACAAATATTTTTTGAATCCAACCCTGTTGACCATCGGGTAATTCAATAAGCGCCATTGGACCATTTATTTTGATAAGTTTTACTTTTGTGCCAGGAGAAACTTTTAAAAAAGGTCTTTCTCCTTTTTCAAAAGGTTTTTGCCAAACCTTAATGCTTTCAACATTGTTGATACCATCAAAACCGGTTAAAACAACTTCAATTCCAGGTTCTGGATCTGTTTTTAAACCTGCGCAAGATAAAAAAAATATTAAAATCAAAAAATAGTTTAATTTTTTCATATTAATATTTTAATTAAAACTGCAAATAAGTCAAATTAAAAATTACATTGACAAAAAAATAAAACTAGCTTATAATATCACCAAGAGAGTGATAAATATATTATTTCTGATTATAAAGGAGGAGATATGAAGGTATCCACGAAAGGAAGATATGCAATAAGAGCGCTAACACATCTTGCAAAGGCATATAATGAAAAAAAATGTGTGACAATAAAAGAACTTTCAGAAAAAGAAAAAACAGCTGGAAGGTATCTGGAAAATATATTTGTAAAATTAAGAAAAGCAGGGATAGTGAACAGTTTAAAAGGAGAAAAGGGCGGTTTTTTTCTTACTGAAAATCCGGAAAAAATAGATATGTATGATATATTAAAGGCAGTAGAAAATATTCTTGAGCCATCAGAGTGTCTGATAAATCCGGGTTTCTGTGGAAGAGTTAAATCCTGCGGTATGAGAAAAATTTGGGAAAGATTGAGTAGGCATATAGATAAATTTTTAAAAAAGATTACATTAAAATATTTAGCTGATAATTATTTTAAAGGACAACAAAAATGAAAAAAATTATCTATCTTGATAATAATGCTACAACTAGGATTGATAAAAGGGTTCTTCAGAGTATGCTTCCTTATTTAGAGGAATATTATGCCAACCCATCTGGAATTTATTATTTTGCTCAGGAAGTAAAAAAAGAAATAGAAAAAGCCAGGGAGAAAGTGGCAAAGTTTTTAAATGCAACTCCTTTTGAGATTATTTTTACTTCCGGTGGAACAGAGTCAGATAATTTTGCAATAAAAGGAATTGCCTTTGCAAATAGAGAAAAAGGAAAACACATCATTACTTCTTCAATTGAACATCATGCAGTTTTAAATACCTTGAAATACCTTGAAAAGCAGGGGTTTGAAATTACTTTTCTTCCTGTTGATAAATACGGGATAGTTGATATAGATGCTTTAAAAGAATCGATAAGAAAAGATACAATTCTAATTTCAATAATGTATGCAAACAATGAAATAGGAACAATAGAACCAATAAAAGAGATAGGAGAAATTGCCCGGAATAATAATGTGTATTTTCACACTGATGCAGTTCAGGCGGCAGGAAAAATAAAAATAGATGTTAAAGAATTAAATGTTGATTTGCTTTCAATTTCCGGACATAAATTTTACGGGCCCAAAGGAATAGGTGCACTTTTTATAAGAAAGGGGGTAAAGATTGAGCCAGTACTTCATGGTGGTCATCATGAAAGAAATCAAAGAGCCGGTACTGAAAATGTTGCAGGAATTATAGGGCTTGGAAGGGCCTGTGAAATTGCAGAAGAAGATTTAAAAAATACTGAAATAAAAAATAAAAAAAAAAAATTAAAGGATAAATTAGAAAAAGGAATTTTAGAAAAAATACCGGAGGTAATTGTAAATGGGCATCCAGAAAAAAGAATAGACAACACACTAAATATTTGTATTAAATATATAGAAGGTGAAAGCATATTAATTCAGCTTGATTTTGAAGGAATCTGTGCATCATCTGGCTCAGCCTGCACATCAGGTTCACTTGAGCCATCACATGTTTTGCTAGCTCTTGGGTTGCCACATGAAATTGCACATGGAAGTTTAAGGTTCAGCTTGAGTAAATATACCGAAGAAGAAGAGATAGATAAAGTTTTGGAGGTTTTGCCAGGTGCAGTTCAAAAACTAAGAAATTTATCACCATTTTGGAAGGAGAAGAAAATATGAACGATGATTTGGCAGAAAAAATTAAGGAGTTAAAAAAGAAAAAAAGTGCAATAATTGTAGCTCATAATTACCAGAGACCAGAGATTCAAGATATTGCGGATTTTACCGGTGATTCACTTGAACTTTCAAGAAAATGTGTAAATGTAAATGAAAAAATAATTGTTTTTTGTGGTGTGAAATTTATGGCAGAGACAGCAAAGATTTTATCGCCGGAAAAAAAAGTTTTGCTTCCAAAAGAAAATGCTGGCTGTCAGCTTGCTGATTGTATAACTCCAGAAGAAATTGATGAATACAGAAAAAAATATCCCGGAGCTGCAATTGTTGGTTATGTAAATACAACTGCTGAAACAAAAGCGAAACTTGATTATTGCGTTACATCTGCTAATGCGGTTGATATAGTAAAAAAAATACCTGAAAAAAGAATAGTTTTTTTACCTGACAAGAATTTAGGTTTATGGGTTAAAAAAAATATTAAAGATGAAAAAGAAATAATTTTACACAATGGAAGATGCTATGTTCATCATAAATTTACAAAAGAAGATATAATGAATGCAAAAAATGCGCATCCCGATGCAAAAATAGTTGTTCATCCTGAATGTTTGCCGGAAGTTACTGAACTTGCCGATAAAGTTGCTTCAACTTCCGGTATGATAAAATACGTTAAAGAAGAAAAAGCCAAAAAATTCATAATAGGAACAGAAGAAGGGCATATTTATAGGTTAAAAAAAGAAAGACCCGATGCTGAATTTTATTCACTTGGTAATGCACAGATATGTTTTAATATGAAATTAACTAAATTAGAGGATGTTTATGAATCACTGAAAAAAGAACAATATGAAATAAAACTATCCGAAGAAATCATAAATAAAGCAAAATTACCAATAGAAAGAATGCTTGGTTTATAAATGGAGGCAAAAAATGTTGCAATATTCAGATAAGGTAATGGAACAGTTCAGAAGTATGAAAAATGCAGGCAGGATAGAAAACGCAGATGGCATAGGAAAAGTTGGAAATCCAGTATGCGGTGATGTTATGTGGATATATATAAAAGTAGATGAAAATGAAGTAATTACTGACTGTAAATTCGAAACCTTTGGATGTGTTGCGGCAATTGCCACTTCTTCACTTGCAACTGAACTTGTAAAAGGTAAAAAAATAGATGAAGCAATGACAATTACCAATAAAAGAATTGTTGATCTATTAGGTGGTTTACCAAAAGAAAAATTTCATTGTTCTGTTTTAGCGGAAGAAGGTATAAAAAAAGCAATAGAAGATTATAAACAGAAAAAATCAAAAAAATGAAAAAAGTAATTATTGGACTTAGTGGTGGTGTAGATTCAACGGTTGCCGCATTTTTGTTAAAAAAGCAAGGATATGAAGTAACAGGAATTACATTAAAATTATGGGATGAAGCATCTCGCTGTTGTAATTTTGAAGAAATTATGCGAGCTAAAAAGGTGTGTTTTAAGATAGGGATAAAACATTATGTATTGAATTTAAAAAATAAATTTAAAAAAGAAGTAATTGATTATTTTATAAAGGATTACATTGATGGTTTAACTCCTAACCCTTGTGTTATTTGTAATGAAAAAATAAAATTCTATGTTTTATTTAAAAAAATGAAAGAACTAAATTATGATTATATAGCAACAGGACATTATGCGAAAATAAAAAAGGTAAAAAATAAATTTTTTTTAAGTGCTGCCAAGGATAAAAAGAAAACTCAGGAATATTTTCTTGCGCGGCTTGATGAAGATATTTTAAAATATATAAAATTTCCACTTGCTGATTTTACAAAGGAAGAAGTAAAAAAGATTGCAGAAAAACAAGGATTTTTTATACCGGAAAAAGAAAGCCAGGAAATATGTTTTTTAAAAGATAAAGAATCACCGTATAAATTTATTGAAAGATTTGTTGATATTGAAAAATATAAAGGGTGTTCAATATATAATTTACAAGGTGAAAAATTAAAGGAAATAGAAGAGCCATATTTTAAATTTACAATTGGTCAACGAAAAGGAATAGGAATAGGTGGCGGAACTCCGTTTTATGTTTTCAAAATTATTGCGAATGAAAAAAAAATACTTGTCAGCGAAGAAAAAATGTTGTATAATAATTTTTGTAAAATAAAAAATATTAAATTGTTTAAAAATAAGAATAAAAAAGTTTTCAGGGCAAATGTAAAAATTAGATATTTGCATAAAGCGGCTGAAGCAAAAATTTTAAAAAGAAAAGGACAGGAATTAGAAATTAAATTTAAGAAGCCGCAATTTGCAATAACACCCGGCCAGTTAGCTGTGTTGTATGAAAATAACACAGTAATTGGAAGTGGTTTTATAAATTAATAAACCAAATAAGAAAACAACCCTGCAAATTAAAACTTATGTTATTTAAAATTTTTAATAGATAAAAAATGCCGGGGGCGGGCATCCCTAACTTAACCCTCCCCAATACCCCCTTACGTCCGCCCCCGGTTAAAATATATTATTATTTAAGTTAAATAAATTAAAATGTTAAGGAGTAACTTATGAAAAAAATCAAAAAAATTTTTTGGAATATTTTTTACCTTTTGGTTTTATTTTATTTGTTATCCTGTTCAAATAAATCAACACCAACTACACC
>JAOAAI010000058.1 GCA_026418955.1 Candidatus Goldiibacteriota bacterium
GTGCCAAATCCTATTAAACCAACTTTTACAGATTTTTTATCCATTTCACACCTGATTATTAAATATAAAAATATTAATAAATATAATGATTATATTTAAAATTATGGCTATTATATTATTGTTAATCGTATAAGTCAATAGAATATGTAAAAAGTTATGAAAAAAAATTCTATAAATAATTCAAATATGTTGCAATTGAAAAATATTAAATATTAGGTTTGTAAGGCTTTAATTCATTGTATTTTACTAATTCACTATCTTTGTATCCCGGTTTTTTCACCTTTAATCTATAATAAAACGCTGCTGCATCTGGTTTATCAAAAAAAGAATCAGAAATAATTATTATATTATTCCAGCCTTTTTGTAATTTTATTGGTAAAATATCTTTTTTATTATTAAGACTAAAAAAACATATATTTTTGTTAATATAAATTTCGTTCTTAAATTTATCATAAGATTCTAGTTCAAAATAATAATCACCTTCAATATCTGCAAAATAATATCCTGTGCAAATAATTTTATAATGATTATTTTTATCATTGCATTGTATTCTCGGATAAAACCAATACATTCTCATTAGCATTGTTGGTTCAATATTAGAAAATAAATATTCTTTATTATTACATTGGTAATTTACTTGTATACCAAATATACTTTTAGCTTTTAGAATAAATTTTTCTGGTATAATTTCTCTTTTATTTTTATAAGTCCAAAAAAGATCAGGAATTGAATTAATGTTACCATTAATTATAAATTTTATCTCATGAAGCCCACTCGGAAGCTTTTCATTTTTATATATTTTATTATTAATTATTGTTTTTAATTTAATATTGTCTCCCGCATCAAAAAAATAATTAGTATTTTCTGGCAGTTCAATAATACCAGATATTATATAACTATCACCATCTTCTATATTTTTTTCTTTAGGATAAAATTGTTCTTTAATACATTTATTTTTTTTATATATTTTGATATTTAAACCATAAGCATTTTTAATATCACGTATAGGTATCGTAATAACTACATAAAGCCATTTCGCAGCAAAGGGATCAACAAGCATTTTTTCATTATAAATATTTTCTTTTGTTTCAATTCTTATATTAGGGAAAAATTCTTTTAAATAATCAAAATAATCTGCATAAAATCCTTCGCCTATAATTACAATATCTTTTTCCGAATTGAAAAAATCGGAAATTTTCAATCTAGATATATCCAGTGTAGTAAAAAGCGGCTGGCCATTTTTATTCCTTGCATCTTGAGCAAAAAATAAGGAGTATATATCTTTTATAAAGTATTCCGATAAAAAAATAGTGCTATTTTTTGATGCTCTTTTTATTTCTTTTTCTATTTCAAAATTTACATGATGATATCTGTCTCTAACTCTAGAATTAATAGGAAATTTTTTAAAATAATCAACATATGAATTTTGAAACGAAAAAATAAAAGAAATTAAAAATAATAATGTGTAAACTATTTTTTTATTCTTAAAATACTCACTTATATGTGTATAAATTACATGGAAACCTAAAGCCATTACAATAGTCAACACAGGAAAAACCAAAATCATTCTATAATAGTAAAGTTCGAAAACATACGGGAAGTAAATTATGGGAAAAATTCCTAATAGAAACCATGAAATAACAATAATATTTGCCCTACATTTAAAATTATATAAAATATAAACAACACCAAGAATAAAAAATATCTGTTCTAGACCAATTAGAATAGGCCTACCAGGAAGAACGGTTGTAAAATGTTCTGTTCCTTTTACAGTGAAAGATTTTGCAACAATTATAAATTGTTTAAATAAATCAGTTAAAATAGTAAACCTATTAGATTTTAATTTAAATTCTCTGTAAAACCCAAAATAATTATCTAACTTTTGAATAATTTCAGCTATAAGTGGAGATATCATTACAAAAGCTATAATAAAAACAATTATTAAAGGAAATAAATTTTTTAGAAAAATTTGAATTTTTGAAAAATTAAATGTATACAAACAAAAAATAATAATAATTAAAGGTATATGCATTTTTCCTGCCTGATAAGCAAAAATATTGAAACCCATAAAAATTGCTGCCAAAATAAAAAAAATCCATTTTCCAGTTTTAATTCCTCTGATTAAAAAGTAAGCTCCCGCATTAAAATAAAATACAACTCTGTATACAAATTCGTCATTTCTTGAAAAACTTATACAAATAAATAAAATTGAAAAAAACATTAATGCAATAATTGCTACTGATTTCCCATATAATTCTTTTACAAGCATAAAAAAGAAAAAAAGTGAAAATAAAGAAAATAAAATTGCAATGATTCTCATATTTAATAAATTAAAACCAAATAACTTTAAAAAGAAATAAGTTATATAATAATCCAACACACCGTAAGCACTTCCACCATATGTAACAAATAATTCCAAAGGTTTACCTTTCATAATTATATCTGTTATGTAATTAAATTTTGTTCTTGCATCATTATCAAAACCCGGAGGTATTTCTTCTATTTTATAAAATCTTAAAAAAATAGCAGCAGATATAATTAAAAATAAAAAAACTTTTTCTTCTATTGTAAATTTTTTATTTTTATCTTCTTCATTAAAATTATATGTGTTATAAAAGTCGCCAATAATTATAGATAAAAATACAATTGATAAAAAAGCTTGCGGAACCAATCCAGACAATAGCATTTTTTGAATTAAAAAAGACAATAATAATAAAATTACAGCTTTTATTAATAATAATATTCTTAATTTTATTTTTTTAATATTAATTTTTAGTTTCTTATCTTTTTTATGAATAACCTCTTTTATTTTAACAATTTTAGTTAAACAAAAAATAAAAATTATAAATAATATAAAAGATAATATTATCCATTTTTTATGCCAAAATAAAAAAAAGGCTAATAGTGAAATTAATATTGATAAACTAAAAAAAAATATTGATTTTTTAAATGACATTTTTCTATATTTAAAAATATAGAACTCATCAACATAATATTTGTTATATTTATAAAAAAAATATAAAATACAAAAAAGTGAAATTATTAAAAAAATTACTCCAATCTGACTTTTAAAAGGATTAACAACATACCAAGAATAGAAAAATAAAACAATACCTATAAATACAAAAAAACTTGGCAATAGTAAATTGTTTTTTGAATAATTTTTTTTATGTTCTTTTTTCATTTGTCAATTTTAATTTTACAATTTCAAATAATTTTTATAAATGCTTAAAAAATAAATAATGATTTAAATGCTCATAACTATTCTGTATTTCCTCTTCTGCTTTAATTTTTCTAGAAATACATAATTCATCAATATATCCTTTATATCCACTCCATTGATCAGCGAATTTTATAGTCTCATCAGAATTATATATAAAACCATTTATTACAAATATTTTGTTACCATCAATATATAAATTTATATTTTTAGTATCATAAGAT
>JAOAAI010000173.1 GCA_026418955.1 Candidatus Goldiibacteriota bacterium
CGCATTGATTTTAACATTTTTCTATTATATAAAGCTGTGCCATAAAACAGATTCTGAAGAGTAGTTGGAGCACCTATTGATCCTTTCATAAAAAAAACAATCATCCTTTAAAAAGTCTCATATGTTTCGTAACTTTTTCAGAATCTATTGGTTCTTTTAACTATTATGTAATAAAAAACAATACATTATCATTTCAATTAAAGTCTTTAAAAATTTTTGATAAAAATAATAAAAAAACAAATAAATAATAATAAAAATAAAAATGAATAGTCTTAAAATTATTAAAAGAATACCATTTGATTTTAAAAACAAAAAAATTTCGATTTACGAAGTCATAAATGTTGTTTATTTTAGTTATGTTTTACCTTTACCACATATTTTTAAATAGAAAAAATTAAAAAATTTGATGATGTTAATACTCAAATTTTTCACTAAATTTGTTTTTTTGATTTTTTACTAATTGAAAATTTTTTTAAGTAAATAAAATAAATCTTTTTTTATTTTTTTACAGACAATCATTTGATAAATGATACCAAAAGCGTCTTTTACGGTAAGGGCAATTTCTAATTGATTAATTAGATTATTATATCAGTAAATTATTAAAGTATTTAGTGAAAATTTTGTTTGTTATTTATTACCAAAGATTTAAACTTTTTAATTTGTTTAAAAGAGAAAAAAATATTTTTTTAAATTATTTTCTTTTTCAGTTTTATTTATTTAAATCTCTTTTTGCAAGAGTGAAAAAAAGCTTCAATTAAACTTTAAAATTTCTCATTCCTATTTTTTATTTTCTAAGATACCGTGAATACTAGATTAAAGTTTATTTTAGAAAAATTATTTTTTCTAAATAAATAATACGCTATGTATTATTCTGATCATTTTTCGACATTAAATAATAAATTAAATAAGTTTTTAACGCAAATAAGAGGTAATTCAATAACATGCGAAGGATTTACAAAATCAGGAAAGGAAGATTAAAAAGCAAAATTTAGATTAATTTTCTTTAAGGCAAGAAAATTTCTTAAAGAGCGGATATCAACTTCAAATTCAATCATTTCTTTTAAAAACAAGTCTTTTAACGGGAGCCAGAGTGGACGATCTGAGAATTCGTAAAGGTAATTAAAGGGTTTTAGAAAGCTATTATAATAAATACAATTATCAATTTTTATATTATTTTATTTTTTTAATTCGTTCTATAATCAACAAATTGACAAAAATATTTTTTTCTTCTAATATTTAATTTGAGATTATTTAATTTTTATTTTATTTTTTAATGTTTAATAAATTAAATTTAAATAAATCTAAAATTTTTATTTTACTGATAATTTTTTCTTTTATATTTTATACCTTTTCTTTTTATTTTCCACCTGTTTATGCTTCATCATATAACACTCCTGATCCTAATTTTTGGATACCAAACAATTATGTTAATACGATTGCTGAAGATGAAAATTATGTCTATTTAGGCGGATATTTTACCTATCTTGGACCGCAAGGATATCAAAATGGGATAACGATTGATAATAGTATTCATTCTTTGGTAAGCGGTCAGCCAAACGG
>JAOAAI010000191.1 GCA_026418955.1 Candidatus Goldiibacteriota bacterium
TTTTTCAACTACCTCATTGAAAGTGTATTGCCTATACGGTTTAGCATCCTCAATAAAGCGTTTGATATTGGCTCTTATAGAGTTGGCAACAAATCTCGGGCGTCTGTCTGTAGGTTCAAATCCTATGTATTTCTTATAAGAAGACAAAATAAAATTAATTTCCTCATTTCCATAGGCTTTGCCTATATTATCTTTAGATAATATATTATTATTATATTTAATATATCTTTTGTGGGTAGCTTTTTTGCTAATAGTTTTGTTAGCATTTTTGCTAATAGTTTTAGGGGTATTAGCATTTTTGCTAATAGTTATCCATTCTTTAATTAGCTTGTTAAAACAATAAGAATTAATCTGACTATTAGCACTTTTGCTAATACCTATTAGCTTTTTTGCTAATAGTTTCTTAATAGCCCTATACACGCTTGCCCTCTTTAATCCAGTGGCTTTTTCAAATTGAGTAATGGAGATTTTTTCCTCTTTCTTATGATATCCGTATGTTTTTCTTATAATAACCCACAACACCTGCCATTCTTCACCAGATATTCTAAACTGACAGAGTTTATCAATAATCTCATTTGCTATTCTTGTGTAGCCGTCTTCAAGTTGCGGAGTTTGATTTGTTTGGTTTTCTATTGTTTTCATATTCTTTTATTTTCTCTGCTAAACTAATAACTTCTTTTAATTGCTCATCATACAACCTCAACAGCTCATCATACTGATTTTCTCTAATAATAGTAAGCGGGTATTTCCTATTTACAACATTGTAGCGAAAGGAGATATCTGATAATTCCTGAAGAAGTTTTCTTTTGTCCAAAATCTCTTGAAGTTTCATATTGATTTGTATTAACTTTTAATTTTTTTTCTTCTTGCCTCCCAATCTTTGTTTAAAAGATTGGAAGGTTAAAAGAAAAAAACAAAACTACTCGTCCACCCCTTAAAGCGAGCGTGATATATATTATATCACAAAACAAAACAAAAATCAAGACATAAGAAGAAAGAGAAAAATAATAATAAAAAGATGAGAAGAGATTTAGAATGGGCAAAAAATAAACAGAAAACGGGGCAAATTTAAGAGAAATGAAGAAAAATGATAAATATATCGTAAAAAATAAAACATCAATAGAAATGGCAGAAAAATGAGATTTTTGAGATGTTTAAAAAAAGGAGGATTTTTGAGACTTCGGGGGAGAGGGGAATAAAAAAAGACCGTTTCCCGCAAAACCCCCCATACCCTCAAACAAAAAAAAGAAGGAAAATAAAAAAATAAATAAGACTATAGGATTATATAAGTTGATTATTTTTTTTAACTTCTTGATTTCAAGCTCAAAAACCATTTTTAAGACATCGTATATTGTATAATTTACGACGTGATAAAAAAATAAATTGATAGCGTGTGTGTTAAGTTGTTTTTTGTTTTTTTTATGGCGGGCTGGAGGGGTCCGAACAATTATAACCCTCTTATTTTCCATCTTGATAATCCATCTACAATATTTTTTTTTATTTATCAAATATAAAAAAAATCCTCTTGACAAATAAAAAAAATAATATTACAATGGTATTAATATTTATTAATGGATTATTATAATCGCACTTTAACAATTAGGAATAACTGCTAACACTTCAAGCCGGTAAACCTTAAGCAGGCAAGTTTTATCAATTTAAAACCGGTAAAATTAAATTATGTTAACACGCAAGCATTTTAAAAGAATAGCCAATATTATAAAAAATAATAAACTTGAAAGAAATAAACAGCTATTGATTGAAGTATTACATTTTTTAAAAGAAGAAAATACACGCTTTGATAGTATAAGATTTTTAGAGTATATAGGATATGAAACAAAAAAAGCAATAGAATTTTTAAATAAATATTATTATTAATAAAAAAAAACTTGCTTGCTTGCTTGAGGTGTTAGTAGTTGTAAAACAAAAAAAAGGAGGTGAAAAAAAGATGTATAAATTTATTGACTTTTTGAATGATGAAAGCAGGGAAGAATTACGAAGAATTATTAAAGCGGTTGAAGAATTAAAAAAAGAAAAAAAAGAATATAAGGAGGCTGAAGAATTAGAAACGGAAGCAAAAAAGATTTTATTAAATATAAAAAATTAAAAGAAAAAAACAAAATTAAAAGCCGGCTAACTTTGGCCGGCTTTTTTTTTGGTCTCATTTTAAAAGACTATTAAATGGGTGTTGACTTTTATTAATAAATATGATATAATATATATATTATTATAAATTATTTTATAGGATATATGGAAACAAAAGAAACAAAGGATAAAATAATAGAAACTTTTAAAAACTTAAAGGTCGTCGTTGACGTTATTGTGAACGAAGAGAACGAAGAAAGTAATAATAATAATGTCGCTTTAGTTAAATATGTTATCAAAAAAGAAAAGAACGAAGATTTTTATAAACTTCGTGATTTTTTCAAAGTAGATGATGAACCGGAATTTTTTGATGAATATCACGAAGTAAAAAGATACAAATATAAAAAACTTCTTATTAAAAAATTAAATGATAAAAGCTCATACAATCAAAATTTATTTTTGTTTTTAAAAAAAGATATAGAAATAAACAAAAATTCAATAGAAGAATTTGGAATAATAAGAGAAATGGTCTCTAATTTTATTGAGATTTTAAAAAAATGCTACGAAGAAATATTTAATGCTGGAGAATATGAAATAAAAGTTAATTTTATAGAATAAAAATATGATAAAAATAGGATTTGAACTTGAAATTAATACCTATAATTCTGATATGCACGATAAAAAAAAAGGATATCATTCTTACGAAGAGGAAAAGGTTAAGAATTTTTATTGGAGGTTTGAGACAGACGGAAGCTTATACTATACCGGGATTGAAATTATCAGTCCAGCTTTTTATGAAAAAGACTTAAAGAAAATAGAGGAGGATTTGAAAAAAATAATGATAAAAGATTATCCGGGTGATTGGTGGATTGATGAGCGGTGTGGTTTTCATATTAATTTTAGCGATGATGAAGTAAATTTATCAAGAACGTTTTTATATAAAAGACTTCTTTATTTAAGAAAAGAAGTTTTAAAGTGGGTTTTTAAAGAATATAGTGATTTAAAATTTCAGCAATCGTATTTTAGAAATTATGCGAAAAAAATTTTTAGTTTAAATGATTATAAAAAAGAAAAATATTTGGAATTTAATATAAAAGAAAACTATATTGAGTGGCGAAGTATAAATTTAAGACATTTGATAAAGATTAAAAAAGCAGAAGTGTTAATTAGAGAAATAATAAAGCTATTAAAATTTTTATTTAAGAAAATAGAAAAAATTAAAAAGATAAAAGAAGATGAAATAAAAGAAGATTTTTATTTTTATATTAATGAAAATTATTTTATAAGAAAAAGAGATTTAAATTTCCTTTTTTATAAAAATTATTTTTTAAAAGAAAATTATTTAAATTTAAAAAAGATTAAGAAAAAAAGAGCAAGAAAAATAGATTTAAAATTTAATGAAATAAATAGAAATAATAGTATAAAAATTTATAATTTTCAATAAAAAAATATGTGTAAAATAATTACAATTATTAATAAAAACAATAAAAATTGTAAAAAAATAAATGAGATTTTAAACATCAATGCTGATGCTTTAAAAAGCGAGCAATCAGGATATTCAGTGTTAAGAAATAATGAGGCTTTTTATTTTTTAAATTATAAATATTTTAATAATAATATAAGATATTTAAATGAAAAAGTTTATATCCTCCATACGCGAACAGCAACAGCCGGGTCGCTTGATATTGACGGGCTTCATTTAAAAAATATCAATGGTTTCTTTTGGGCTCATAACGGGTTTGTCAGCAAGTTTGCTGATGTAAAAGATTTTAATGATAGTTATTACTTTTTTAATAATTTAATAAATAAAAGTGCCGGTTTAATTGATAAAAAAGCAATAGAAAAAGAAATTAATGAAAGTGAATTTTCAGGAAGAGGTGTTTTATATAATCCTTATAGTAAAGAATTATTTTTATTTGCTACCAATTCTTTATGGGTCTATGGATTAGACGATTGTTTGATATTTACAAGCTTTGAGCTTAATTTAAAATCAAAAAAATATTTTTATAAAAACATTCTTGGATTAACTTTTGTTAAAGGAATAAAAGAAAAAGAAATTAAAGGAATAAAAAAACAAAAATTTGAAAAGATTTTCATAAAGTTTAAAAACGATAAATTAGATAAATTAGAAATACTTGAAATAATAGAAGAAAAATATAAATTATTTAATAGTTTTAATAAATTTTATGACTATGAATATTAAAAACATAATTTATGAAATTTATAAATTTATTTTTATTTTGTTAATAATTGAACTTATTATTTTTAAAATTATAAGTTTTAAAAAAAACGAATATGAGAAAAAATAATATTGATTATTTAAAAAATAAAATTAAAAAAGAAGAAAATAAATTTAAAAAGTTTATTTATCGGTGGCTGTTTGAAAATAACGAGAACCCCATCAATAGAAAAAAAGAGCTTGTTAAATTGGTTAAATTTTTTAAAGAAAAAGATAAAATTGATTATTACCTATTCTCTGAACTTAAAATTTTTAATAAGAAAAAAGATATTTTTGAAACTTTTCATAATGAAATTATAGAAATAATAAATGATGATTTATATTCTAGATTAGAATTTAAGAAAAATATAAAATTGGTTATAGATTATCCTATTGATTATAGTTTAATAATTGAAGCAATTAATATCATATTAGAAGATTTTTTTAATTAGGTTATTAATAATTATTATAAGTTTAAATATTTAAATATATGAAAAAAACAAAAAAAATAATTAATGAGTTAGAAAAAGAATTAGAAACAATAAGAAAAGAGCATTGGAATAATTATAAATTAATATTGAAAGATGCCGGCTTGAATAAAAAAGACTTTATTGAAAGAGCATTTGAATTTGAAAGCTACGATGATTATGTTAATTGTGGGTGGTCGCTTGGTTATGGTTATTGTCTCTTTAAAATTATAAATTTATTAAAAAAAATATGAAATATCTCATAATAAAAAGTTATCATTTATCGTCATCCAGTGCTGTTTTAGGTACTAATGAAACAGCAGAAAAAACATTTTGCGGATGGGATAAAGTTAAAAATAAAAATTTAAAAAAAATATTGAATGAAAATGGGAAAATTTTAGAAAGTCAAAAAATAAAAGATATTAATTTTTGGGAGGGTGAAGAGGTTAAAAATTTAAAATTTTATGTTGTTGTTAGTGGGACAACAAGAAGTGAAATTTATGTAAGCGAGTTATAAATTTATTAAAAATACATTATGAAAAAAATAAAAAACATTAAAGAGATTAAAAAAAATCTTGAAGAAATAAGAAGGTCAATCAGGGCTGAAAATATTAGCTATTATGAAATAGCTTATCTTGAGGCTGTTAAA
>JAOAAI010000253.1 GCA_026418955.1 Candidatus Goldiibacteriota bacterium
TCTCCTCTAAACTTAACTTCTTAAATAAAGCTAAAACTTTTCATTTGTTCTTTAATTTTGCAAGAAAAAATTCTTACAAAGGTTTTAAATCCCCTTCTGATATATTATCTGAATACAACTTATCTTCCAATATCGCTTTTAGTCCCTGATCTTCCCGAAAAAAATTTAATAAAAATAAAAAAAATTATTATATAATTTATTTGATTTTTTTAATTTATTAATAGTGTGAATTATGTGGATAACTATTTTTTTAATGAATTTATTTTAATAATTTTTTTAAATTATCCACATAAAATTCACAAAAACCACCTTCAAAAAATCTTTTATTTTCAATGTTTTTTTAGTTTAAATGTTTTTTATACACATATATAAAATATAGAATTGTTCTTAATCTAGTACAAACTACTTATAAACTATATTTATTAATATCTTTTTCACCGAATATATCTGCCTCAAAAATATATATTTCAGTTTCTTTATCAAGATAAGCGTCTTTTGGAAGACCTGCTTTACCTGCACAGAGATGTTCTAAAAATGTCTTTTTATCCCATCCAGTTTCTGTTGCAACTTGTGGTAAAAAAACACCGCTTCTAAAACCTTTTTTTACAATAACTCCATGTTTTCCAAGTATTATTTCATCTATTGATTTTATTTTTTTAGGCGGAGTTAACACAGATATCTCAATATCTATATCATTTAATTCATCGGGTGTAACAGGTGGAAAACGCGGATCACTTGTTGCTGATTCTATGGCCATTTGTATAATTGTCTTATACAGTTCTTGTGTTACCTCTATTAGGCCTATACAGCCACGTAATTCACCTTTATTATGTATTGTTACAAATGCTCCACGTTTTTCATTTAAGACCGGATCTTTGTTTTCAAATTTTAAAATTATTCCTTGTGTTATATACTTTTCTATTGTATCCCTTGCAAGTTTTAATAATGTCTTTTTCTGTTCATTATTTAACATATTTTTCTCCTTTTTAACAAAAAAACTAATTTTACTTGACAATCTATAAGAAAAAAATATAATAATATTTGCTATTGGGCCCTTAGCTCAGTTGGTCAGAGCAGTAGACTCATAATCTATTGGCCGTAGGTTCAAGTCCTACAGGGCCCACCAATTTCAATTTCCTATTTTCAATTTAATGTATTTTTATTCTTCTTCCTTTAAAATTTCAACTTTTACTTTGCATTCCTTTTTAAATGTTTCTGCATCTTTTAAAGACCCAGTGACTACACCATAGTGCATAGGGATAGCAATATCTGGCTTTATTATTTCCGCTGCTTTTGCAGCTTCTATTGCATTCATTGTATATGTTCCACCCACAGGTAATAACGCGATGTTTATATTCTTTAAATTGCCCATCTCATCAATTAAATCAGTATCTCCAGCATGGTAAATTCTATTTCCTTTTACTTCAATTACATACCCAACTTTATTGTCTGATTTTCTATGAAAATTTTTATTGGTATTATATGCTGGAATAACTTCTATTTTTATATTTTCAAGATTAAAAACATCACCTTGTTTTACTTTTTTTATATTGTATTCTGATAATTCATCGGTAATATTATAAGGTAAAATAATATTTGTCTTCTCATCTGCTATTAATTTAATATCTGGGATAGAATAATGATCATAATGTTCATGAGTAACAAAAACAAAATTTGCTTTTTTTGGATTTTTTATTTTCCACGGATCAATGTAAATTACAGTATTATCAATCTCAATCCTGAAACATGCGTGATGTATAAAATGAATTGATTTAAGTATATCCATAAGTCACACTCCTTTCATAAAAATAATTTATTTGCCAAATAAATTTTTTATTATCTCTTTCCCCTTTTCTTCTAGATATCTTTTTCCTTCTTCTTCTATTTTTTTAGTTAGATTTCTTTTAATATTTTCAAACATCCTTGGCTGGGAAAAATCATATTTCTTATTAACAATGGTATTATAAATTCTCACATCAAATGGTAGCCAGCCATCTTTATTATATGCATAAGAAATATCTTTTATACTTAAATTTCTTGCAAAATACTCATCTAGTATTTTTGCCTGATTTGGGCTTATTTCACTTTCAATTTTAAAATCAATTTCCTTATCAACTGTAATATATCCAGATCCCTTTATCCTTATATCCCCCTTTTCCCCATTTGGTCCATTAAAGACTTTAAAATTTTTTATATTTATCTTCCCGTTGCTCATTTTAAAATCTGCATACATTATTGTATATGGAATATCCTGTTCTAAAAATTTTATACCTAATTTATTTGATAAATCTTTACCTATATCAGTCGTTGCAATTTTACCATCTTTTGCCATGAAATAACCATCACCTGTTATAGTATTTGCAATATCTTTAAATGTATTGCCGTAAAATTTAGATTCCATAGAAAATTTCCCGTAAACTTTATTTTTTATATCATCCAATAAAGTTTTTTTATTTTGGTCTTTTTTTGGTAAAACGCTTATTGAATCATCTATTAGCTTATTTACTTCAACTGATGAAATATTTGCGGTTATACTGTATGTTTCTTTATTAATATCTGCTACAAAATCACAGTTTATTTTTCCCTGATATGCATTTATTGCTGTTTCTGCATATAATTTACCATCAACAAATCTAATATTTGATATTGTTTTTCCTATGGTGACTTCTTTATAAAATATTGAATCTGCCCGCAGGGTTATATAAACACCTGGCATTTTCTCTGTTTCTATTTTTTTCTTTTTTGAAGTTGCTGACTTTTTTGTATCTTTTAAATTTTTATTTGTTATGTTTTTTTTCTCTTTTTTTGGAAAAAGCGCAAGTAAATATTCAATGGCAAATTTAGGCGAATAAATATCAATATTATATACACTTTCACTTAGATTGTTTATTGAAGTTCCATCTGTTGTTATTTTCACTTCATTTCCCGCAAGTAAAAAATGAAAAGTCCCCTTATAATCATATTTACTTGTCACTGTTAATTTTGATTTTAAATTTTCAATTATTTTTTTATTTTGGTAACTCAAAAAACCATTTTCAATTTTTAAAATATTATTAAAAGAAAATATACCATTTATTAAACTAAAATTTAAATCGTTATTGATATCCATAGAAATATTAAATTCCTGTATTTTTTGACTTAAATCAGGTGGAAGTAATTCAATTATTTTTTTTATATTTGTTGTTGAATTCACTGTGCCACTTATATCTTTGAAATTAATTATATCAATCTTACCTATTGTGTTAATTCCACCACAAATAAATGGATTTATTTCTAACTTTAATTTTTTACTTTTTATATCCGCTGTTAACAATGATTTTAATGAAACGGGTATATTATATTTATCATATTGAACATTACAATCCAATTTTATTGATACAGGCTTTACTGTGGATAAAATGATATCTTCCATATCAAAATTAAATTTTTCCACCTTTAAAGAAAATACTTTCGTCTTGGAATAATCAGCATATATAAATTTGCCATTTTTTATTGATACGCTGGTTATTATGATATTTTTTATTGGACTCTCTTTTATTTTTTTCTGTCTTTGTGGTTTATCAGATGTTTTTGACACATATTTTTTTTCTGATGAAAATTTTTCCACAATATCACTAAAATTATATTTACCGTCTTTTTCTTTAATTATTTCAACATAAGGTGAAATCATTTCAAATTTATATATTACAAGTTCTCTACTAAACAATGCTAAAAGATTGTATTTTAATATGATACTTTCATCTTTAATAAAATCTCTATTGCCATATCTTTTTGGTTCTTTTATAGAAAAACCATTTAATTCTATTCCTTTTAAAATATTGAATTTAATATCTTTTATTACAACTTCTCTGCCTATTTTTTCACTTAATTCTTGAACTAAAAAATCTTTTACTTTTTCAAATGGAAACCATAAAGGAATAGTGGCAAGAAAAATGAAAATAAGAGCAAATAATGATATTATTGTTATTAATATTATTTTTAATATATTTTTCATAAAAACTCCTAAATATTTTATTTATTATTAAATATTATAACAAAATATAGCCTATATTGGTTGTTTTTTTTTATGCTTTTGCTATTTTAGAAAACTATTTCCGAAATGTTTCTCTTTCTTCCCCTTATCTAGCCCCTATGCTATATATCTCCTTTTTAAATATATTTTTAATTTACAAGAAATACAACCCAACCAGATATGGTAAAAAGAGAAAAAATGGTTGTAACTGTGATTATTGCTGCACAAAGTTCTGTATCACCATTAAATTGTTTTATCAAAACATAATTTGAAAGCGCAGTTGGAAAAGTAACTGTTAACACAGCTATATTAAAATATTCTGAATCATTTAAAATCAAAAAATATTTAAACACAAAATAAGCAATTAAAGGCATCAAAATTAATTTAATGATAGTTACAGTGACTATGGCAATTTTATCTATTTTTATTTTTCGTATTTTTAAACCACTACCAACAGCAATAAGCATAAGTGGCGAACCCATTGCAGATAACATGTCAATTGTGTTATTAATAAATGATGGCATTTTTAAATTAAAATATGAAAACAATAAAGACCCTATAGAAGTTATTATAAGGGGATCTTTTAACGCAAATGAAAAAACATTCTCCTTTTTTGAAGAACTAATTATATTAAGATAAATTACTGCTATACTTATAATAAAAACAGCCAGAAATCCAGTTAATACGCTAATTATTCCAAGCCCATGATTACCATATAAATTAAAAATTATTGGGAAACCTATATATGCAATATTTGACCTAAAAGCACATGTTGTCATACATCCTTGTTTAAATTTATTGAAAAATCCTGAAATAAATAAAGATAATATAAAAGTTATAATAGCAGTAATATAAAGCCCTACAACAGCACTTAAATTAAAAACTTCTTTAAACGGCATTTTTATAATACTTGAAAATATCATGCAGGGTAATATTAAATAATAAGCAGTATCGTTTATGAAATTATCCGTTGTTTCCGTGATGAAACCTTTTCTTTTAAAAAAATAACCTAGTGCAATTATTATAAATGCAGGTAAAACGCTGTTAATTGTGGTAATCATGATTCTATCACTTTAAGAAGGTCTAAAATTTTTGTTTTAATATACGTTGGTTTAAACTTTTTTATCTTATTTTTATCGCCATAACCATAACTTAAATAAAAAAAATCTACTCCTGCACGATGAGCACATTCTGCATCATATTGACTATCTCCAACAAGTAAAATCTCTTTCTTTTTTAATTTGTATTTTTTTGCAAGAAAATTTACAGGGTATGGTGCTGGTTTATCTTCTTTCAAATCACCTCTTCCAATTATTTTATCAAAGAATTTATTAATACCAACATATTGACATGACTTTTTTATAAAATAATAAAGTTTGTTAGATAAAATAACCATTTTTTTATTTTTCTTTTTTAAAATTTTTAATGTTTTCAAAACCCCAGGAAAAGTTTTAATTTTATATTTAAAATATTTTTTATATAATTGCACATAATCTCTTTTGATATTTTCAAACCCAATTTTTTCTATTACATCTTTAAAAATATCCTCCAAAAATTTACCGAGTCCAGCACCAACTGCATTTTTCACTCCTTTAACGGTTATTGGCTTCATGTTATATTTTTTTGCCATTATATTGGCTGTCTTATGAATACTTGGAATAGAATCAACCAAAGTTCCATCAAAATCAAATATGATAAGTTTATAATCTTTTTTAATTTTTTTCTTCATTTTTTATTTTTATTTTTTCTGGTTTTCTATTTTTAAAAAAAGTTATTTCTTTAACTCCTAACTTTTCAAGAACAGAAAATGTTTCTTTTATTCCATAAAAAATATCTTTTTGTGAATGTGCATCTGAGCCCACTGTTATGATATCTCCACCTAATTTTATATATGCTTCAACAATATCAAAATCAGGGACTGGGCCATTTGCAAAATGCCTCATACCTGATGTATTTATTTCAAGTCCTATTTTTTTGGAAATCATCAGTTTTAATATATCATCTATTTCGTTTTTAAAAGAGTTATAGTTAAAATCTTTAAAAAATTTTCCACCGGTTCTATGCATGAATGTTATATGTGCAGCAACATCAAAACCACCATACTTTACCAGTTCATACTCTTCTTCAAGATATGCTTTGTATGCATCTTTGACATTTTTATATTGCTCAAAATATTCATCAAAAACCGGTGTATAATCACCTATGGTATGAATGGAGCCTAAAATAAGGTCAAATTGTTTACCTTCTAAAAATTTATTAAACCTATCAGGATAAACATGTATTTCTCCGACTTCAACACCTTTGCAAATATTGACTAAATTTAGTTCTCTTGCTTTTTCTATACTTTCAGTATATCCATCATAATTGAATTTTAAATAATTTTGTGTGTGGTCATCCCAGAAATCAATATGCTCTGTTAATCCGATATATTTAAAATTATTAATCTGTGCTTCTTTTATAATTTCATCTATTGATAATTTTGCATCCCAGGAAAATTTTGAATGTAGATGCAAATCGCATAAATTATACAAATCTCTTCTCCTGAAAAAAAAAATTATTTTAATTTAATAATATGAAACAAAAAAGGTATTAAAAAGGTAGTGCAGTGCTATAAGCCGGATTCTGTCCCATATTAAAAATATGGTAGTGGTAATCAGTCTAAGCGACCAACCCAGGGTATATGGACTGAAGCAATCCGGGAATATAAAAAAATTATATTCCGCAACCCTCTATTT
>JAOAAI010000052.1 GCA_026418955.1 Candidatus Goldiibacteriota bacterium
TCGTCGGCAGCGTCAGATGTGTATAAGAGACAGGGCAATAGGTGGTGCAGTTGGGGCATCACGCGCTGCTGTTGATTCTGGCTGGATATCATTTTCGCATCAGGTTGGTCAAACAGGAAAGACTGTGTGCCCCAGAATATATATTGCATGTGGTATATCTGGTGCTGTTCAACATCTTGCAGGAATGCAGTCATCAGATATAATAATTGCAATAAATAAAGATCCTGATGCTCCAATTTTTTCGGTTGCAAAATTTGGTATTGTTGGAGACCTTTTTCAGATTTTGCCAGCTATAACTGAAAAACTGAAGAAGAGATAGATATAAAAATTATTATTGCTAATCATTTTATATATGATAAAATTATTATCTATTACGAAAGTTAAATACTAAAACATATTTTTAATAAGGAGGCATGAATATATGGCAAAAAAGAAAACAAAAAAATCAAAAGTTTTAAAACCATCTAAAACAAAAAAGTATATTTACTTTTTTGGTGGTGGGAAAGCAGATGGAACAGGTGAAATGAAAGATCTTTTAGGTGGTAAAGGAGCTGGTCTTGCTGAGATGACGCGTGCAGGAGTACCTGTTCCTCCGGGATTCACAATTACAACAGAAGTATGCAATATGTTTTATGAGCAGGGTGGTAAAACTCCTGATTTTATTGATAAATTGATGCTTGAATATGTGAAAAAACTTGAGGATGTTACAGGAAAAAAATTTAACGGTGAAAATCCATTGCTTGTATCAGTGAGATCAGGAGCTAAATTTTCAATGCCTGGGATGATGGATACGATACTTAATCTTGGTATTAATGATAACGTTGTTCAAACATTAATTAAACTAACAAATAACCCAAGATTTGCTTGGGACAGTTACAGGCGTTTCATACAGATGTTTTCAGATGTTGCTATTGGAATACCGAAAAAGAAATTTGAAGAAATTATAGAAGAAATGAAAGAGAAAAAAGGTGTAAAACTTGATACAGAATTAGATGCTAAAGATATGGAGAAGTTAGTAACAAAATTCAAAGAATTGTTTAAAAAAGAAATGGGTTATGAGTTCCCGCAAGATCCTATTACTCAACTAAGACTTGCAAGAGATGCTGTTTTTAAATCGTGGAATAATGAAAGAGCAATCACATATAGAAAATTAAATGATATACCACATAATTTAGGAACAGCAGTAAACGTCCAGGCGATGGTTTTTGGAAATATGGGTAATGATTCAGCCACAGGTGTTGGTTTTACAAGAAATCCAGCGACAGGAGAAAAAGAATTTTACGGTGAATATTTAACAAATGCACAAGGTGAAGATGTAGTTGCCGGTATCAGGACACCAAAGCCAATTAAAGAACTTGAGAAAGACATGCCAGAAGTCTATAAACAGTTACGTGAAATAACAAGTCGTCTTGAAAAACATTATAAAGATGTTCAAGATTTTGAGTTTACAATTGAGCGTGGAAAACTATATATGTTGCAAACAAGGACAGGAAAAAGAACTGCAAAAGCAGCTGTGAAAATTGCTGTTGATATGGTAAATGAGAAATTAATAACAAAAGAAGAGGCTATTTTAAGAGTGACACCATCAACACTTGATCAATTATTGCATCCAGTTTTTGATCCATCAGTAAAACTTGATATAATAGCAAAGGGACTTCCAGCATCACCTGGTGCAGCATCTGGTAAAGCTGTATTTACCGCAGATGATGCTGTTAAATGGAAAGAAAAAGGTGAAAAAGTAATATTGGTACGTATGGAAACATGCCCAGATGACATACATGGAATGGATGCAGCTGTTGGTATTTTAACAGCACGTGGTGGTATGACATCGCATGCTGCAGTTGTTGCAAGGGGTATGGGTAAAACATGTGTTGCAGGATGTGAAGAGATAAAGGTTTATGAAGATGAGAAAAAATTTGTGGTAACCAAGTCAGGTATAGAAATAAAAGAAGGAGACTGGATTTCAATAGATGGTTCAACAGGTAATGTGATAAAGGGAAAAGTTCCAACAGTTGAACCAAAACTTGTAGGTGAATTTGGAACATTTATGAAATGGGCTGATTCATTTAGGAGGCTTAAAGTAAGGGCAAACGCTGATATTCCAAGAGATGCAAAAGTTGCAAGAGAATTTGGTGCAGAAGGCATAGGGCTTTGCAGAACAGAGCATATGTTTTTTGCTGAAGACAGATTACCACATATGCAGGCAATGATACTTGCAAATGATGAAGCAGGTAGGAGAAAAGCACTTGAAAAATTACTTCCAATGCAAAGAGAAGATTTTAAAGGTTTATTTGAAACGATGGAAGGATACAGTGTTACTATAAGATTACTTGACCCACCTCTTCATGAATTTTTACCAAAAAGAGAAGACTTAATACAGGCAATAACTGAAATGGAATTAAAAGGCAAAACAACAACAGACAATGAATTAGTTAAAAAAGCACTTGACCTCGTTCCTGGTAATGAAAACGATCTTGAAAAAGCAAAAAAATTATTACACAGAGTTGAAGAATTGCATGAATTCAACCCAATGCTCGGACATAGGGGATGTCGTCTTGGTATTACTTATCCAGAAATAACAGAGATGCAAGCAAGAGCAATAATTGAAGCTGCTGTTGAATTAATAAAGAAAGGAAAAAAGATAATTCCAGAGATAATGATACCACTTGTTGGTAATGTAAATGAATTTTTGAATCAGAAGAAGATAATAGATGATGTGGCAAAAAAAGTAATGGAGGAAAGTGGAGTAAAAGTTAAATACATGGTTGGCACAATGATTGAAGTTCCACGCGCAGCCATAACTGCAGGTGAAATAGCTAAGTTTGCTGAATTTTTCTCATTTGGAACAAATGATTTAACTCAAATGGGATTAGGTTTTTCACGTGATGATGCTGGTAAATTTATTAAGATTTATATAGACAAAGGAATTTTTGAAAAGGATCCTTTCCAAACATTAGATCAAGTTGGAGTAGGAAGGATGATGGATATAGCATGTAAGGAAGGAAGAGCAGTTAGACCTGATTTAAAACTTGGAATATGTGGCGAACATGGTGGTGATCCAGCTTCTATTGAATTTTGTCATAGAATTGGACTTGATTATGTTTCATGTTCACCATATAGAGTTCCTATAGCACGTCTTGCAGCTGCACAGGCAGCAGTAAAAGACATATTGTCTAAAAAAGGTAAAAAAGTAAAAGAAAAAGATAAATAAATTTTTTAATCAAGTATATTTTAAGAGACGCGACTTGGTCGCGTCTCTTTTTTTTAAATAAATTTATTAATTATTTGAAAATAATAACTTTTAGTTTAAAAATATAAGCTTAACAATTCTTGATGAAAAATATAATTATTTATGAACTATTTTAGAACTATTTTTAAACAATTTCATTATTATCTTAAACTATTTTAATAAACTTTTATTTTTTTAGCAATAAATAAAATAAAACAATATTTTATATATTAAAATCTTGATTTTATAAAAATTTTTTTCTATAATTATACCGAAACTTAAACGCTTAAGTGTTGTCTAATAAAATAAAAAAAAATTTAAATGAAAAGGTGATATTATGATTAAACGATTAAATCTAATTTTGATCTTTAACTTGTTTTTATTCACTATAATTTTTAGTTTTGGAGGAACAATACCAGCAGGTCTTCCAGGACAATTTGGATTTGGAGCAATTGATAAAGCAGATCAGTATGCGCCATCAGGCCCGCATTTTTGGAAAGATAATCAGGGTACAACTTGCTGGGATTATTCGTATAATTATTTAACAAGAGGTTGGCCGAGTTGGTATACAGGTAGTGGTGGTATAAATTGGGCAGGACGAGAAATACAATACTGGGAAGCACGCGGTCAGATACAAGTATTCACTTTTTATTATAATAATGGAGATAGAACATGGTACCAGAATGCTTCAAATATGACTACATATTTCAATGATTTTAAAACTTTATGTCAGCAGATAAATTCATATTCAACGAGAAAGGTTATTATACATATAGAACCAGATTTAATAGGATTCTGGAGACAGGCAAATGTATCTCCTACTAGTGCGGGTTCTGTTCAAGTTGGTGGGTCTGGTTTTGATGAAACATGTGATGGTGTTTCTATAAATTCTCTTCCAAATACATTACAAGGATGGAGTGAGGCATTATACAGAATCAGGAACCAGTATGCACCAGGTAAAGCATATCTTGCACATCATTTTACTCATTGGGCAACAGGAACAGATTTATTTGTAAATTCCCATACACAAAGTGAAGTAAATACTCATGTAGATGATATGTGTAATTATATTAAAAATATAGAAAATGGAAGAGCTTATGACTTGTTTTTTGTTGACCCAGCTGATAGGGATGCTGATTGGTATTATATTAGACAGGGGACAGCTTCAAGATGGACATCATCAGAACATACTTTTACAAGTACAAGAAGCTGGGGAAAAATAGGATATATCGTAGATAGAATTTCAACAAATCTTGCAAGACGTGGTTTTTTCTGGCAAATTCCAGTTGGCAATACATATTTTAGAACATGTAATAATTCAAGTAATCATTTCAGAGATAATTCAGCACAGGAATTTTTACCTTCAACATCTGCAAATGGAGCTTCAGGTTCACCTGGTGATGCGTATTCTCCATCAGATACTTCAAAAGGACCAGGTTATTGGGCTAATGTAGGAATAATAGGTGTATTATTTGGTGAAGGCGGATATGATGAATATGCAAATCCAAATGATATGACACATTTAAGGGATTGGCCAAATGATGGTATAACAAATCCAAATACTAATACTAATGGAGCGCCTGGATTTAATACATGGGGTCAGGCAACATCTTCGGTCTCAGATAATGATGGTGGTTATATAAGAGCAGCAGTTGCTAGATATTGCTCAGTTGGTAAATATACTTTACCTGGTGGTAGCACTCCTACAAGAACACATACAAGTGGTCCTTCACCTACAAGAACACCAACATTTACCATAACGATGACACCAACTAATACGCCTTATCTATGTTCTAGAATGATATATGATGGAGATACTGCTGGATATAGATTATCAGATGGAACTGTTGTTCGTCCAACATCAACAGTTGGTACAACTGCAGTAATTACAGAAGTTACAGGTGGTGTGCCAGGAAATGGAATGCAGATAGCATATACCAATCCTTCTTATTGGCAGCAAGCACAATGGAGACCACCAAGTCCTGGAGTAAATACAGCAGATCATACTCATTTAAGATTTGAAATTAGAGCAATTTCAGGTACTGTTTCTAATTTATATATTGCTTTAAACTGGACAATTGGACAGAAAGATATTGCGCCATATATCCAAGGTGGTGGTGGTGTAACTACAGAATGGAAATCAGTTGTAATACCTTTAACCGATTTAATACCTGGCATTTCTTTTACAGAGATAAATTTTATAAATGGATCAACGAGTAATTATACAATTATGGTTGATAATATAAGATTAACCGGTGGCGCCTGTCCTACCAGTACATTTACAAGTGCACCTTATACACCAACATGGACAATGACAAGAACCTCAACTGGAACTCCAACTAGAACAAATTCACCCATTGTGACAAATACGTTTACAATAACGCCATCCGCAACACCTACACAAAGTAAT
>JAOAAI010000124.1 GCA_026418955.1 Candidatus Goldiibacteriota bacterium
TAAAGGATATGAACATTTGGATATAAAGACAGTAAATGGAGATGATTATAAAGCCAGAAAAACACTTGCTGCTGCAATAGTAAAATCAGGAACAATAACATTAGAAAATGCGCTCCTTCAAATACCTATGGTTGTTGTTTACAAATTATCATTTATTTCATATTTAATAACAAAAAGATTGATAAGGGTAAAAACAGTTTCATTACCAAATATTATTGTTGGTAAACAGGTTGTACCGGAATTATTACAGAATAATTTCACACCTGAAAAAATCAGCCAGAAAATATTTGAAATAATAAATAATAAAAAATATGCAAATTTTATCAAAAATGCATATAAAAAAATTTATAAACTCATTTATATAAAAGGAACATTAAAAAATACTGCCCATACAATCTTAAAGGAGATATAGTTTGATTTTCATTTATAATTTGATTTTTGTTTTATTAACAGCTTTATTTTTGCCATTTATTTTATTAGGACTGATAATAAATAAAAAATGGCGAACGGATTTACTGGAGAGATTCTGTATTTATAAAAATAAAATACAATTTAAAGATAAAAATATTATATGGTTTCATGCTGCATCCATCGGAGAAGTTCAGGCACTCATACCTGTACTCAAAGAACTAAAAAATATTATAAATGAATATGATTTTGTTGTAACAACAACAAGTATAAATGGTAAAAAAAAGATAAAAAATGATTTGAGTGACATTGTGTTATTTTTCTCTCTTGTCCCTCTTGATTTGTTTTTATTTACAAATTATTTCATAAATAAAATAAATCCACATATAGTTATTTTTATTGAAACTGAATTATGGCCAAATTTGATATATAATTTATATATTAAAAAAATACCTTTGCTTCTTATAAATGGTAGGATTTCAGATAAAAGTTATCCTTTTTATAGAATGTTTTCATTTTTATTTGGAAAATTGCTTGATAAATTTTTTTTAATAACTGTTCAGAGCGAAAAGATGGCAAAAAGATTTATAAAAGTGGGGAAATTAAACAATCAAAAGATAATCATACTCCCAAATACAAAATTTTCTTTGAATGAAAATTTGAAATCAAAATATGAAATTACAGAGAAGAAAAATAAAAAAATAATAATAGCAGGTAGTATAAGAGAAGGAGAAGAAGAATTAATAATAAAATCATTTAATCATATAAAAGATCAGTCAATATTAATAATCGCTCCGAGATATTTAAAAAGAGTGAAAGAAATTATAAAAATAGCTTTAGAGTATAATTTGAAATATGAATTGTGGACAAATTTAAATGAATGCAATAAAATACTTAAATATGAAATAGTAATTTTAAATACAATAGGAGAACTAACTAATTTTTATGCTATAGGCGATATTGCTATTGTTGGTGGAGGTTTTTTAAATTATGGTGGACACAACCCAATAGAACCGGCTAGTTTTGGGTTGCCAGTAATAACTGGAAAAAACATGTACAATTTTGAAGATACAATGAATAAATTAGTAAATGGTGGTGGAACGATAAAATTAAATAATATGGATCATAATGAACTACAGAAAATTTTACATAGATTAATTGAAAATGATGATATCAGGATATCAATGGGACAAAAGAATAAAAATGTCATAGAGAATTATAAATCATCTGCAGATACAACAGCATTGATAATAAAGGAAATTTTAATAGATAAAAAGATACATAAGGAGCAAATGTGATTGAAAGAATTTGGTGGCAGATAATTACAAAAAAGAAAAAAAATTTGATAGATATTTTTATTATGCTTTTTCTCTATATATTGTCAGGTTTTTATTTTTTTGGTCTTTTAATAAAAGATGTTCTATATAAATTAAATATAAAGAAACCTTTGATAACTCCATATAATATAATAACCATAGGTAATTTAACGCTAGGGGGAACAGGTAAAACTTCAATTACAATTGAAATTGCTAAAAGAATTATAAAATCCGGGAAAAAATTAATGGTTGTGGCAAAAGGTTATAAAAGAAAAAAAATAAATGATATTGATATTGTTTCAAATGGTTCTGAGATTTTATTATCTGTGAAAAATTCAGGTGATGAGCCATATATGCTTGCAAGAAATTTAAAAGATGCATGTGTTTTGGTTGGTGAAAATAAAATAAAGACAATAGAATATGGACTACAGATTTTTAAACCAGATTATGTTTTATTAGATGATGGATTTCAAAAGAGAAAAGATATAAAAAAATCGATAAATATATTATTAATAGATGCATTAAATCCATTTGGTTTTAACAGTTTATTTCCTGCTGGAATGCTGCGAGAACCTATACATGCTTTGAGAGAAGCAGATGTTATAATAATCACAAATACAAATATTATTGATGACCCGCAAAAGATTGATAAAATAAAAGATGTCATATACGGATATGATAAAAATGCTAAAATATTAGAAGCTGATATTCAACCCAAATATGTATATAATATTTTTACCGATGAACATCATGCTGTGGAGTTTTTAAATAATAAAAAAGTAATCTGTTTTTCTGGAATCGGTAATCCTATTGCTTTTGAACGGACATTAAAAATGTTAAATGCACATATTGTTGTGGGGTTACGTTTTAAAGATCATCATACACTTTTGAAAAAGGAAATTGAAGCAATGTGTAAATTATTACAGAAAACAAATGCATCAATGATAATAACTACAGAAAAGGATGAGGTAAAATTAAAAAGGAAATTTTTTACTGATAATAGGGTATTTTGTTTAAAAACAGGTGTTTTGATTAAAAATATAAAAGAACTTGATAAGAAAATAAAATTACAAATATGAAAATACTAATAATAAGATTGAGTTCCACAGGGGATATTATTTTGACATCTTCTGTTATAAAATTTTTTAAAAATAATATTCCTGATTGCAAAGTACATATGCTTGTAAAAGAACAATTTACAAATGTTGCTCTTTTAATAGGTGCAAATAAAGTATTAAAATTCAAAACGCAACATTCATTTATCAAAGATCTTTTTTCTTTGAATAAATTAATAAATCAGATAAATAATGAAAAATACGATATAATTATTGATCTCCAAGCTAATATAAGAACTTTTTTCATCCTTATTTTTTCAAAAGCAAAAATAAAAGAAATGGTTGATAAAGATATTATAAAAAGACGTTTCATGGTTTATTATAAATGGTTTTTTGGAGTTTATAAAACAGTTACAGAAAAATATCTGCAAGTTGCAAAAAAAGCTCTCTTAAAATTTGGTATAATTAACCTAAAAGACATTGATAAAAAGTATTTCATAAATAAAAAAATAAAAAATATTATTGTTCATATAGGAGCAAGGTGGAAGTTAAAAAGATGGCCATATTTTTTTGAACTTGTTCAAAAAATTTCAAAAATTAAAGGAATAAAAATATTTATAACAGGTGTTAAAGAAGAGATTGAAAAAAATGATAAAATATTATATATTAAAAG
>JAOAAI010000108.1 GCA_026418955.1 Candidatus Goldiibacteriota bacterium
ATCTATATCTCTCATTAATTCTTGCAATCTATCAAGCACTTTAACATAATGTTGATTTTCCGGATCAAGCCGTTGTGCTTCTTTAAATGCGTGAAGTGCTTCATTTAATTTATTCGTAATTGTATATATTACACCTACATTATATATGGCTTCACTAAATTTATAAGTTCCAAATGCCTGTTGAAATTTAAGTAGTGCTGCTGCTTTATCATCTTGGTCAAATAATTCAACACCTTCTTTAAAATATTGCATTGCTTCTTCAAATCTTTTCTTTTCATTAAATTGAAATATTCCAAATTTGTATTCTTTTGTAGTCTTTTTTAAACTTGCAAATATTATAAAATTATATATTTTTCTTCTTAACGGATCTGATAAAACTTTATACGCTTCAACAACTTCTGCGGTTTTCTCATGCGCCCATTCAGGTCTATCAGGATTATGGTCAGGATGATATTTATAAAGTGCTGCCCTGAATGCGTTATCTATTTCTTCCTGAGTTGCAGCTGGATAAATCTCTAATAACTCATAATAATTAATATTTTTTTTAGCCATAGCTCAATATTACCTCTTAAAATTTTACTGCTTTTAATTTTAAAATTTCAATATGATTTCCATCTGGAAGTGATACATTATCAACATGCTCAAAAACAGCTAAATTATCTGTCCCTCTTGCTATTTCTTTTGTGGCATAGACATCGGTTGAATATTTTTTCTTTTCTCCATACTGAGAAGCAAATTTTATATAATCAGTAATTACCTTATATTTTTCCATTGTTGCACTATCAACAAAATTTTTTACAATTCCACCTTGCATAATAATAAAATGTATAGCAAAATCCTCAATATTATAACCAAGAGTTAATTTTCCCTTTACCATTGATATCAATTCTTTTCTTATTTCAACTGTTGAAATAAGTGCTCTACGTAAATCATCAGAATGAACAAAAGGATAACCAAAACTGATAATTATTGAATTTTCAGATACCTTTAATACAGCACCCTGGTATTCAAGAGCCGTCAAAGAAACTTTTTCAACAAATTTTTCAATTATCGTTTTCATCTCTTCACTTATTAATTCATATGCCATAGAAGAAAAAGATGAAATATCAATGAAAATAAAATAAGATTTTAAAGCTGTTTCATCAGCAATCGGAGCAAAACCTTTTGTTATTTTTTCCATCATTTCCTGATAGGTTAAAATTTTGTATGCCTTTTTAAGATCATCCATCTCTTTTAATCCATCTGCAACTGTTTCAAAAGCATCTTTTATTCTTACCTTTTCACGTAACTCAACTATCATCCTATTAAAATCATCAGCTAAAACTCCCACTTCATCATTTGTTTTCACATCAACTTCTACATGTAGATTTCCTTCAGCAACTTTTCTCATACCAGCAGCTATTATATTAAAATTCTTTGTAATAATTCTTGCAAGTCCCCATGCGCCAAAAAAACCAGAAGCAAGTAAAATAAATGTCAAAATTGACATATTTAATATTGTAATATACATCTTTTTTATATATGATTTTTTAGAAAATTTAATTACTATTTGGGCTAAACGTGCTCCTTTTATATTTATATTTTCTTTCATCTTTAATACATCTTTTATTTTTGTCTCAAGAATTTCTTTCGCAAACTCTTCCTTATTATCTTTAATTTTTATTTCTTTAAAATCCCTTTTTAATATATCATAATTAATAGAATATGCTTTTATTTCTGACTTTTCATCCAGTATTGCCATAAAAATAATATTTTTATCCAACTTACTTAATAGATCTAAATATTTTTCATAGATAAACCAATCGGCTTTCTCGGTTTTAGTGGTTTTAAAAGAAGTAACCAACCGCAGAGCACTTAAAGTATCAATTATTTGGGAGGCACTTTTTCTAATTTCTCGCTGTTGATTAGCAATATTCATATTAATGGTGTAATAAAAGACTACTCCCATGGTAACAATTATCAAAGCAAAAATAAGTCCTGTTATTTTAAACTGTAAACTGAATTTTACCTTTCTTCTCTTCATAATTCTCCTTTATTTTGCGACCGATTCAAGAGCAATAACAGAAGAATCAGAATCAGCAAAATATATTACACCATCTTCCCCGATAGGTGACGATTTCAAAGCATAATCATATTTCTGTTCCCACTTTATTTCTCCTGTTTTTATATCAAGTGCTAATAAATCTTTTCCACTCGTTATATAAATAATATTATTTACTATGAATGGAACTGTTAAAACTTTTCCACCAGTTTCTTTTTTCCATATTTCTTTACCTGTCTCAGCATTTAATGCATAAACAAATTTATCATTGCTGCCGATATATAAAACACCATCCTTTATAACTGGTGATGATGCCACCCATCCTTCTGTAGGATATACCCATTTCAAGCTTCCATTTAAAGAATCAAGTGCAGATATTTTTTTATCGTCAGAACCAAAATACAATGTAGCATTATGTTCTGCAGGTGTTGAAGAAATTGCATTACCCGCCTGAAATTGCCATTGAACAGCTCCAGTCTCCACATCAAGAGCATAAAGTGTTTTATCTATTGAACCAATATAAACCATACCATTTGCAATTGTTGGAGAAGAAGCAACAGGCATGAATGCACTGTGTTTCCATACAACTTCACCGGTTCCCCTATCAAGTGCATAAACATTATTATCCATACAACCTATAATTACAATTTTTGAAAATACTGCAGGAGATGATAATTTTATAGGACCACCAAGCCTGACTTTCCATAATATCTTACCATCATTTGCATTGACAGCAAATACCATACCTGTTTCTGTTCCATAGTAAACCACGCCTCCGTATAATGCGGCAGTTGATGAAATTGCACCTTGAGAAGGAACCTTCCAAACAAGTTGACCACTCTTTTTATCAATTGCATAAAAATTATTATCCATAGAGCCAATATATATATTAGTTTTTCCCATTATAGGAGATGCTTCAAAACCAGCATTGGCTCTGAATCGCCATTTAAAATCAAGAGGAGGTAAGATATTAGTACCTGAATAAAAATCATGACTTGGAATACCACGAAACATCTGCCAAACATATTGTCCTTTAATAGAAGTTACAGTTTCTGCTTTTCTGGCAACTTCAATCAAAGCTGTCTTTTGTTTTGTTATTTCTTTTTTCAATGCTTGTATTTCTTCTTTTGAAGAACCTGATGTCCTTTTTTCTTTAAGTTGCGCTTCAAGCATCTTTAATTGTTCTCTCTGCTCTTTTACAAGTTTCTGTAACTGTTCAAGTTCTGCAAGTTCAGCATCACCACTAATATTCAATTCTCTGCTTACTTCTTCTTCTTCTTTGCCGCCTAAACATGATAAAAATAAAAATGGTAATATAATTAATAAAAGAACAAAATATTTTCTAATCATTTTTACCCCTTTCGTAATAAATATAATTTTTCATAACTATATACACCTCATACATTAAAGTATTTACTAAAAAAGTTTCTTATTCTCTTTATTTTAAAGCATTTTTTAATATGTTAACAAAAAATAAGTTAAGTGTCAAATTATTTAAAATATTTAAAAATAATTTTTATTGTAATTTCTGCTTGTTTTATAATACGCAACTAGTGTATATAATAAACAATATAAATTTTATTCACCAACGATTTCTTCAATTGTTTTTTTATCCGCATCTTTTAAAATGAGAAATTCCAAGCCAAAAATCTTTTTGTCCTTTTCTTGTTTTATCCATTTTATTTCTGCAAAAGTTGTAATAGGCTCATCTCTCCCCTCAATATGAATTTCAAGTCGTATAATATCCCCTGGCACTCCATCCATTTCTCCATAAACTTTTATTCCACCAAGACTTATATCAGACGTTTTACCCTCTTTTTTCATAATTGCTTTCTTTATTTCCTGCACCTCTTCTTCGCCCCTAATTAACTTGTAAGTAATTTTGTAATTAAAATCTACTCTTTTAAATTTTCTTCTTTCAATAAATAAATTTCCATTCATCATTTCTCTCCTTTTCTATCCCGGCATTACGGGATTCTTATTTTTTATAACTATTTCTTTGCTTATTTCATTTATTAAATTTAAATTATAATTTAAATTTTTATAAATATCAGAAATATTTGAAGATAAACTTTTTAATCTATCATTTATTTTCATAAACAAAATTTTTAGAAGTTCATTATCGGTTTTATATTCCTCAGCAGTGGCATAAATGTCAGAAAGTATCTTTGATATTTCTGATAATGAACTAACAATATGAATAAAAGAATCACTTGCAGTAAAAACAACATTGACTGCTTCTTCTATTTTATTCTGACCTGAAAAAGCCCCTATTGCCTGTTTTGAAAGTTCTTCTGTTTTTGCAAGAAAATCATACATTTCTTTAGTAGCAGTCGTTGCCGCCTCTGCCAATTCTCTTATCTCCTGAGCGACAACTGCAAAACTTTTTCCAGCTTCACCTGCTCTTGCTGCTTCAACACCAGCATTTAGAGAAAGAAGATTTGTTTTTTTGGCAATTTCAGAGATAGTTAAAACTAGTTTTTTTATTTCTTTGGCATTTAACTGAAGTTTGTTGATTACATCTGCCGACTCAGAAACAGCACTTTTTATATTACCCATTGCCTGTATTTCAGCTCCTGTTACTTTGCTGCCTTTCTTTGCAACATTGGCAATCACATTTGTTTTTTCTGAAATTTCCTTTATTTCTTTTGTTATTGATTCAAGCGCTTTAGTTAAATTTGAAAGAATAGTTGTAATCTTTTTTATGTTATCATTATTCGCATTTATTTCTTTTTCCGAATCTTTTATAACATTAAGTAGTGATTCATTTATGGATATAATACTATTTATTTTTGTTTCTATCTCCTTTGCTTCTGTTATTTTCTTTTCCACTAATTGATTTATCTTTTCCCTATCTTTTATTATATGTTTTTGTATTATATCAAGTAGTTTTTTTATTAAAGATATTCTGATATAGCTTTCTTCTTCATTTAAATATTTTATGGCATTGTTAAACTCATGCTTAAACATATTATCCAATATTTTGATTACAAAAAAACTGAAAATCACACCACTTATTATTGATAATAAAAGAACTAAGATAAATTTTTTTATACCAATCATCAATGTAATACTTATCAGAATAGATAGAACAACACATAAAGATTCAACTAATAAAAAAATAAATAAAAT
>JAOAAI010000159.1 GCA_026418955.1 Candidatus Goldiibacteriota bacterium
GTGTTTGAAGGGACTTTATTATTTACATTTAAACCAACCCCTACAACAACTTTGCCAGTGTAAAAATCATTTTCAAGCAAAATACCACAAACTTTCTTACTGTCTATTAAAATATCATTTGGTTTTTTTATTACTGCTTTTATTTTATAAATCTTTAATGTTTTTACAACAGCAACTGCAACAGCCATCAAATATTTATAAGGTTTTTTTATTTTTTTATTTATTATAAATGAAAACCACAAACCACCTTTGGGTGAATACCATTTAACCCCCATTTTGCCATAACCACCCCTTTGTTTTTCAGCTAGAATAATCGTCCCATTTTGAAAATTGTTTTCTTTTAAAAATTTATTTGTTGATTCAATTTTTTTAAAAAAAATTATTTTATTTAAAATACAATTTTGGGATATTCCTTTTTTAATATTTTCTATATCAAACATTTATAATATTTATTTAATAATCTTAAAACTTATATCAAGAGAATCTGGAGAATGGGTTATCAAACCAACAGAAATGTAATCCACCCCACGCATAGCAATATCGCGAACATTAGAAAGATTCACTCCACCAGATACTTCAATTTTACCTTTATAATTTAATTCTTTAATCTTTGCAAGTGCCTCATCAAGATATTTAAGACACATGTTATCAAGCATTATAATATCAGGATTAAGTTTTACGACCCGCTCCAAAAGATCTATATGATGCACTTCTATCTCTATTTTTACATTTTTAGGGATAAAACGTCTCAATTCAATATATTTTCTTTCTAAATCATCTCCGATAATCTTTAAATGATTATCTTTGATCAAAACTGCATCATATAAACCCATCCTATGATTTTCACCACCACCAATCTTCACAGCATATTTTTCTAGTATTCTAAGGTTAGGAGTAGTTTTTCTAGTATCTAAAATTTTTGTTTTCTTATATGGTTTTATAATCTGAACAAATTTATTTGTAATTGTTGCAATACCTGATAATCGCTGCAAAATATTTAAAGCAAGCCGCTCTCCTGTTAAAATCGGCCTTGCTTTACCACGCACAATTGCAACAATATCTCCATATTTAATAAAATCTCCATCTTTCTTTTTAAAATCCATTTTAATATCCTTATCAAGTTTCTGAAATAATTTTCTAACAACAGGTAATCCACACAATATACCTTCTGCCTTTGCCATAAAAGACCCTTTAACAATTATATTATCCGGAATTATCATTTCAGTTGTAATATCACCTGCTCCAATGTCTTCTTTTAATGCCATATCTAAAATTTCATCTATTTCTTTTGAATATTTACGCAATATATCCATCATTTAACTGCCTTGTTCAAATTCAATATATCAGTTTCTAAAATATTAATTTTTTTCTTGTATTCATCAATTTTATTGTTCATTTCCTGTTTTAATTTTTCAGGTGCGTTTTTTATAAAATCTTGTTCTTTTAATTTTAATTCTATTGTCTCTATTGCTTTTTTTAATCTTTCTATTTCTTGAATTTTATTATTCAAAACCTTATTTATATCGGCTATTGCCTTTCTATCAAGTCCGAGAACACCTTTCTTTAACCCTTTTAAAATAATTTCTTTTTTCAAACATTTTAAAGGTATTTCAAAATATATTGCATTTACCTTTGCCAATTTTTTTATAATTTCTTTATTTTTTTCTATTATTTCATTCTCACCTGGTATATTTATATAAATATCCACATTTTCTGAAATAGGTATTTCAAAATCAGCACGCAAATTTCTTATATAATATATTATTTCTTTTAAATATTCTATCTCCTTTTTTTCATTTTCGTTTAAAATTATTTTTATAGGCTCTGGCCATGTCTCCAACATTATTGATTCTTTTTTTGAAAATATAGGTAAATGAGTATATATCTCCTCTGTAATAAAAGGAATCAAAACATGCATGAGAATCAAAGTGTCCTTTAAAACATACAATAATACATTTTTTATAATATTTTTATAATCTGAGTCTTGCTTTGTCAATTCAACCTTTGATATCTCAATATACCAATCACAAAAAGTATGCCAGAAAAAATCATAGATAGATAAAGCAGCATCTGAAAAT
>JAOAAI010000181.1 GCA_026418955.1 Candidatus Goldiibacteriota bacterium
TTGGTTATATTTATGAATTAACTAAAAAATATAAAGAGGCAGCTGAAGAATATGAATATGTTTTAAAAACAAATCCTAAGAGTCCTGGATTGCATTCCATTCTGGGTAATATATATAAGAATTTAAAAAATTATGACAAAGCTATAGAATATTATGAAAAAGCATTAAAAATAAATCCCAAAGAAGCCGGCGCCGCATATAATCTAGGAATAATATATTTTGAAAAAGGTGAATATGAAAAAGCACTTGTAGAATTCAATCGTGCTAAAGAAAATAAATATAAAAGTAATGAAATACACATAAAGATAGGCGAAATATACAATAAACTTGGAGATAAAGATAAAGCACTGGAAGAATATAAAAAAATTGCTGAGAAGGGTGTAAAAACTGATTTTGAGACACATAAAGCAATGGGTCTTGTTTATTTTGAAGAGGGACAATTAGATGAAGCAATAAAAGAATTTAATCTCGCACTAGAACAGAAAAAAAATGATCCGAGTATTTATGAAAATCTAGGACATATATATTACAAAAAAGTTATGTATAATGAGTCAAAGATGAATTTTTTAAAAGCAATAGAGTTAGGTAAGGAAGATGCAGAAATTTTTTATAAACTTGGGAATATTGCCATGAAGGAAAATGATCCAAAAATGGCAAAAGAATACTGGGAAAAATCATTAAAGATAAATCCTGATAATCAGATAATAATAAAAAATTTAAAATTATTATCCGGAAATAGCGTCTGAAAGGGCTTTTTATGACTATTATGAAACAGCAACAAAAAACATTAGGGGAACTACTTATTAATTCAGGAATAATAAATAAAGAACAATTACAGTTGGCTTTAAATGAACAAAAAATTACTGATGAACCACTTGGAAAAATTCTTGTTCGTATGGGTTTTGCTAGAGAAGAGGATATAATTAATGTTTTAAAAGGTATACTGGTAATAATTTTTGAAATAAATAATGAAAGTTATGGAGTTGAAATAATTTTTACAAAAGAAATAATAAAATATAAAAAAATTGTTCATTTACCAACTCTTCCAGAACATATTAAAGGTATGATAAGTATAAGGAATAATGTTATTCCTGTTATAAGCTTGAATCAAATAATTTATAAAAAGGTTGATATAATAACTGGAGACACAAGAATTATTATTATTGAAAATAAAGATGAAATGGTGGGTGTACTGGTTGATAGAGTTATTACTGTAAAAAATTTTCATGTTAGTGATTTTGAAGATTTGAATAAAAGTTTTATTTTAACAGGTAAAAAATATATAGCCGGTGTTATAAAAGATAAAGATAATATAATAACTCTCTTAAAACCTGAATTTTTATTTTCAGGGAAAATAAATGAATAAAGTTGATGGCATAAATTCAGTAAAACAAAATGATGAGAACAGTGCAATTGAACATAATAATGCTGGTGTTTATTATTATTCAAAAGGAATGTATCAAGAAGCAATAGAAGAGTTTAAAAAAGCACTAAGTATCAATCCATCTTATGTACAAGCACAGGCGAATTTAAAAGCTGTAAATAAGCAGACAGGAATATATGATAGAGCCATATTGGCATATAAAAAGGTTTTACAAATGAGATCAGATGATCCTGAGGCCTTTTTTAATTTAGGACATGCATTAAGTTATACGGGTGAATATGAAGAGGCAATTATATATCTTAAAAAAGCTCTTGAATTGAATCCAGAACATTTACTTGCACAGAATTTACTTGGAATAATTTACAAAAATATTGGAGATGTTGATAAAGCAGAAGAAATTTTTAGGAATGCATTAAAAAAGTATCCAAATTTTGCCGAATTAAATAATAATCTTGGTGAAACACTTTATAAAAAAGGTTTATATGAAGAAGCAGAGAATTATTTAAAGCAAGCAATAAAATTAAATAGAGAATATGCAATTGCATATTATAATTTAAGTTTTGTATATGGAGAACTTGGCAGAAATGAAGAAGCCAATATTTGTTATAACAGGGCTGTTGAATTAAATCCGTCTTTTATAAAATCAAATAGAAGTTTGGTAATAGATTATCATGAAACAAGCAATATAAAACATGCAGCAGAAATAGAAAATTTAAATTTAAGTGAGGATAGAAAAGCAGATGCCTTTTATCACCTAGCAAGTGTTTATAAAATGAAAGGTTATATTGATGATGCAATCACTCAAATAAAAAGGGCTATTTCTCTAAATAACAAAAAGCCTTATTATTATAATTTTTTTGGTGAATTATTAATAAAAAAAGGTTTGATAAAGGATGCAATTGAAATATTTAAACAAACATTACAAATTGAACCAAATTTTATAGATGCAAAAATAAATATAGCTATAGCTTATAGAGAAATGAAAGAATTTGAAAAAGCACGTGAAGTAATTAATGCAATAAAAGAAGAAAATCCGGAATTTATGAAGGAAGATTTGCATTATGGA
>JAOAAI010000212.1 GCA_026418955.1 Candidatus Goldiibacteriota bacterium
CAAAAACTAGCATTATAAGCGGTATAACCAATGGATTTAAAGGAGCAATAAAATATATCTTAGAACAGATAAAAAACGAATTAAAAATTAATAATCCAAAAATTGTTTTAACTGGTGGTGAAGCAGATTTGATAAAAATAAATATTGATAAAAATCAGATTATGGATAAAAATTTTACATTAAATGGATTTAAAATGATTTATGATTTAAATAAAAAGGAGAAGTAAAATAAATATTTCAAACAGAAAATTATATACTATCAAAAAACCATCACATCCAGATGATGCACATACTAGATCAAAAAGATTTTTTAAAAGAAAAGGCAGGAAGAAAGTAAGACAATATTTTAAAAAATTATTGAAAAATAATATATAGAATATAAAACAAGTTTAATCATTAATAATATATAAAAATAATAAAAGATTTTATCTAAATAATAATTTAATATAAATATATTTAAATCTTAAACAAAAATATCAAAAAAACAATATTTGATCAACATAATTATGTATTCTTTATTAATAAATATTATACCAATTTAAATTCTTGACAAAATAATTGTTTTCTGCTATAAATAAATATGGCGCAGGGTTGAGCCTACCTTTGCTCGTAAAAACCCCTCTATATCCCTGCGCTTTATTTATTATTCAATCAAATTTTATAATAAGAAACAATGTTTCTAATTTATTTTTTGTTATATTGACAATAGTATAAATTATGATAAACTTATTAAAAAATTATTATATTTTTGGTAAATTTATAAAAATATTTAAAATAGTTATTTAAATAAATGGAGGGGATTTTTGAAGATAAAAATACAATTTATTATCAGTGTAATAATAATAATAATATCAACAATAATAGCAACAACGTTTTTAATTGTTAAAGATACTAAAAAATTTCTATATAATAATTTAGAAGAAAAATCAAGATTAATTAATAATTATCTTATAGGTATATCTGCTGAATCAATTTTAAAAAAAGATGAATTGTCTCTTTCAATGTATATAAAAAAAATAATGGAAACACCTGAAATTACCTATCTATATATTACAGATAAAAATTATAAAATTTTTTCAAGTCATAATATTGCTCATATTGGAAAAGATTTAAAAATAATATTCCCTGAAATAATAAATAGCAATAATAGTGTTTATTTTTCAAAAAATGGTATTGATATAAATACTAAAAATATAGTAACCCCTATTGAAATACAATCAAAAAATGAAAAAATCCATGTTGGTTATATTCATATTGGATTTGATAAAACAAAAATTGAAAATGAAATTATGAATATTTATTTTAAAAGCGGTATTATTGCCATAGTATTAATATTTTTTGCCACTGTTTTTATAATTTATATAACAAATAGAATAACTGCTCCTTTATCTGAACTTATAAAAGGAATAGAAATTGTTTCTTCGGGTAATTTAAAACATAAAATAAAAATTAATGTACAAAATGAATTTAGAATGTTAGCTAATAGTTTTAATGATATGACAGAAAAATTGAATGACTATTATGAAGGAATTATTAATGCTTTTATGATGGCACTTGATTTGAAAGATAAATATGCTCCTGGTCATGCGAAAAGGGTGGCTCAGTACTCTGTAGAAATAGCTAAAAAATTAAATTTAAAGCCTAGACAAATTGAAAATTTAAAGATTGCTTCTATATTAAAAGATGTTGGAAACATTGGAATAGAACAAAATATTTTATCAAAAAAGGATACTCTTTCACCTGATGAACTTATTAAAATTCAAAAACATCCAGAAAATAGTGCAAAAATTTTAAAAAATATTAAACAACTTCAAGATGTTATACCTATTATTCTACAACATCATGAAAGATATGATGGTTTAGGATATCCAATGGGCTTAAAAGGTGAAGAAATTGCTATAGAAGCAAGAATTCTGGCTGTAACTGATGCCTATGATGCCATGACCACACAAAGAACGCACAAAGACGCTCTTTCTATGGATGAAGCAATATATGAATTAAGAGCTAATAAAGGAAAGCAATTTGATCCAAAAATAACAGAAATTTTTATTGAAATTTTGAATAAAAAAACACTTTAATTTATGGTAAAATAATAAACTATGAGTACAGAAAACAATAAAGATATATTAAAAACAGTCACAAGATACGCACAGGCAGGTGAATGGGATAAAGTTATTAAAGAATATGAAAAATTATTACAAATGGATCCCAATGATATTTCTCTTCATAATTCTATTGGTGATGCACTCGCAAAAATAGGACAAGATAGAAAAGCATTTGAACATTATCTTATTGTTTTAAAAGATTACCAGCAAAAGGAAAATCTCTCAAAAATAGGTTTTCTGTATAAAAAGATAGCAAAATTAAATCCAAAAAAATTTGATCTAGAAGGTAAAACTATATATGAAAAAATTGTAAAAATAGTTGAAGCTCAGGATTTTTTCTATAAAGGCGATTATTCAAAGGCAATACCTTTATTAAAAGAAGCTCACAAGATGGACAGCAAAAATATTGATGTTTTACTTTGTTTGGCTGAAGCATGCGAAAAACAAATGTTAATTGGAGATGCTATAGAAGCATATGAAAAAGCATTAAGATTATATAAAGATATTGGAAAAATAAACGAGGCTATTAATATAGCAAAAAAAATTATTAACCTAGATAAAACGAATATAGAAGCTCTTGCCATGTTAGCAGAAGAAATGATCAAAAATGGAGAAAAAGAAAAAGCCGAGGAACTTTTCAAAGATATTTTTATATCAATCGCTGAGCAAAATGCCATTCAAACAGGTATACAAATTGCAAAACGCGCCATGGATTTATCAATTTCTTATGGAAAACAATTTTATGCATATTTTCTTTTTAAAGATAATAAAATTGACGAAGCAAAAAGATTGCTTGAATCTGAATATGAATTAACACAGGAAGAAAAAGTTCTTCTTGGCAAAATCTATTTTAAAACAGGTGAATATCAAAAATCAAAATCTATGCTTTTATCTCTTGAAGCTAGTGTTATTAATGAAAGTGAAGAGCTTTTAGAACAAATTGGTGATGTGTTTTTAAAAATGACTGAATATAAAAAAGCTGCTGAGTATTATTTAAAAGCTTTTTTATTATTAAAATCAAAAAATATGTTGGATGAAGCAATAGCAATGGCTAATAAAGTAGCAAACGTTGATTCAGAAAACATTATATTACATGAAAATCTCGTTGAAATTTATACAAAGAAAAATATGAAAAATTTTCTTATAGAAGAATATAATAAACTTTTAAAAATTTATGAAAAAACAGGAAAATCTGTTGAAGCAATAAAAGTAAGAGAAATTTTAAATAAACTAAAAATGCTCTAAATTAAATGAAACCATTTGATTGTGATATTTGCAAACAAAAAATGCAGATACAGGATGCAATTGTCAGATGGCATTTTGAAAAAACAAAAAAAATAATAGAAAATCTACAAATTGTCCACAATAAATTACCTTGCAATGCTAAAGGAGAAGGAGATTATTTTAATAGACAGTTAGCATTAAGTTTTATATATAAAAATATGCCTGAATTTATTTTTTATTTAAATAGATTTAATCTACCAAAAAATTTATTAAGAGATTTCGTTCATAGAATAGAAAAAGACAGAACATATATTAGACGTTATAATATAAATAAAAAAACTGTTAAAAAAATGATTATTTTAATGGAAGGTCTTGAATAAAATGGAATGTAATATAGCAAGAAAAAAATTAAAAGATTATGTACAAAATAATATAACAGATATAAAAGAAAAAAATATTTTAGAAAAACATATAAAAAATTGTGCTATATGCAAAAGAGAACTTTATTTATGGCAAGAAGTTCTTGAAAAACAAAAAGTCATTTCATATCATCAAAGTAATTTATCATCGGATATAAGAGAAAGAATTAAATATAGAATGACTCAAATAGAAAAAGATAAATTTTTACCACCAACTGTATATAGATTGCAGGCAATTAGCAAAATTTGGTCCAGTACAAAAGGCCGTTTAATAATACAAATATTGATAATTCTTGTTTCCCTCATTGTAATAATTAAATATATGCATGGTGGTAAAAATTTAATTGTTCCTTTTTTGATTCTTTTTGGTTTTATTGTTTTATTTATTATAATGCTTAAAGGGCGCATAGAAAAATGAAAAAATACTTCTTTATAATTACAATATTTTTATTATCTTCCATATTATTTTCAAATGAAATTGAAAATTTTATTATTATTTATAAATCTAAAGGTTTTGTTACTGAAAAGAAAAAAATAAATATAAAAAAAGGGAGCAACACAGTATATTTTTTTAATAATGATGAAGGAATAATTAAAAACACTATTTTTATTAATTTGGAAAGAGATGAAATTAAAAATCTTTCATATAAATATATTGAACCGTATTTGCCAGAAGAAATAACAGGTAAAAGAATAAAAGTTTTTATTGATTCCAAAATCTTAGAAGGAGAAGTTATATCAAATATAAATGAACTTGTTTTGAAAACAGATAATTCAATTTACAGAATTAACAGAGAAAAAATTACTTATCTTGAATATCCGGTAAAAGATTTTTCAATATTGACCCCTGGTAATTTGATAGTTAATTTTGATTCGGATGAACAAATGATATCTTTTATAAAATTCAATTATTTTACAAGTTCATTGTCATGGTCTTCTTCCTATAATTTTATTTTTAACGAAGATGAAAATGAATTGAAAATGGATTTAAATGTAAATATACAGAACAATGGCGGGAAAAGTTATAAAAACAGCAAAATATATGTCGTTTCTGGGGATGTTAAGACAGAAACAATGCCGCAAAATTATAACAAATTTTTATTAAAAGCTGCTGAAATATCTATAGCAGATGAAAAACAAAATATATCTCATCAAAAACTTTCGGATTTTTATGAATATAATATAAAAGGAATTTACGACATAGACGCAAGGCAAAACATAACAGTGTATATTTTAAAAAACAACAAAATAAGCTTTTTCAAAGAATATTTTTATGATTCTTCTATTGACAGTGAAGGTGTGAGAGCAAAGTTTATAATTACCAATATAAAAGAAGACAACCTGGGTATGCCTGTGCTTGCAGGTGAAGTTTATATATTGATTGAAAAAACTGGGGAACTTCATTTTATTGGAAAGGATATGATAAAAGATACACCTGAAAAGGAAAAAATAGAATTAAAAACAGGTAGAATTTTTGATATTAAAGTAGAAAGAAAACATCTTTTTACTGAAAAAATTGCTAATAATGTTTGGGAAGAAAAATACAGCATATTGTTTAAAAATTATAAGGATAATAAAATAAAAATAAAAGTTATAGAAAAAATTAACTCTGTTTACTGGGAAATCAGAGAAAGCAGCCACAATTATAAAAAAATAAATAATAATACAATTGAATTTGAAATAGAAGTAGAATCTCAAAAATTTACAGAAATAATATATAAAGTTAGAAAAAAATATTAATATATTGACTAATTTATTTAATTTATAATACAATAAATATGAAAAAAATCGGTGGGGAAGGTAGGAGATAAAGATGAAAAGATTTTTTTTATTAAATATTTTATCTTTTATTTTTTTATTATTTATGCTCAATAATATTTATTCTCAGGAAGTGGAAAATATTCAAAGTGTAAATCCCCAAAATGTTCAAAAGACTCAAATTCCTGCTGATAAATATTTTGAAGTAGGCGAAAAATTTTTTAATGAAAAAAAATACAAGGATGCACTTAAATATTATATTGCTGCTATAAAAATAGATAAAAATTATGTTCTGGCGTGGAAAAAAATAGGTTTTTGTTATTATCAATTAAAAAATCATGATATGGCAAAT
>JAOAAI010000229.1 GCA_026418955.1 Candidatus Goldiibacteriota bacterium
AGATGTGTATAAGAGACAGCCTATATGGATGACTGAGTTTAATACATCAGATCAGATTAAACCACATGATATAAGTGTGCGGCTGGAAAATGGATTATGGCTTGCACAATATATACCTGAATTTATAAAACATTTTGGCTCGCGCGGTTATATGATGATGTGGAATGTTATGAATGGAGGAAGTGCAATAAACAATCCTGCAGGAGGTGACCATGGTTATCTTCAAGCAGAACCTGGACCATATCAATATCAAGAACGAGCAACCTACTGGGTTATGAAAATGATGACAAACTACTGGGCATCACCTGGAGATGATAAAGATCATAGAATGGTTTATGCAAGTTCTGAAAACAAAATGCTTTCTGCTTATGCAAATTTAAAACCTGATAATACTCTTGCTTTACTCATTGTAAATAAAGATCCCAAAAAAACTTACAAAACAACTGTTAATATTAAAGGTTATTTACCATTAAAAGATGCTAAAATATGGAAATTTGACAAAGATAATTATGGATGGGATACAAGCGAACAACCATATCATGCGGACCCATCAAACCCACCTTCTGAGTCAAACATTAGAAATGTAGGAGAAAAATTTATCTGTGAATTCAAGCCATATTCAGTAACAGTCATACAGATGAAAAAAATATAATTTACTGATTAATTTAAAAAATATTGTACTTTTTTGAAAAAAGTTAGGATAATTATGACATTGAAAGTGTTGATGCATTTTTTATAATATAATATTATTTTGTTTTTAAGTTTTTTGGATAAACACTTAAAGTGTTTCACAAATATCTTTTAGTTTAAATTTTTTGTGTCTTACTGTTTGGTTATCCTTTTTTGCATCACATACTCAATAAATTCTTTAAAAAGTAATTAATAACAATTTTTAGAATATTTATTAAATGATAATTTTAAATATCGTGGTATTTTTAATTGCTACAAACATAGATTGTTATTTTATAAAATATTCATAAAATTTTGTAAATATAATTTTGGGAAAGATCACGGACATGGTTGGTACAAATAATTATTAATCACAAAAGAAATTTTGTCTATATGATATTTTAATTATCTTTTTTCTTAAATCATATAGAATAGTTTTATCTTTAGTTTGTTTTTTGCTATTAAATTATATATAATAGTAATCATTTTATTTTTTAAGGATTGCCTTTAAGTAGGCAATCCTTTTATTATTTATTATACCTAATTTTACTATTTTTGCTGTACCATCATGTGCCTGTACTTTTCCAAAAAAGTATAATTTTTACATTGACAACAATTATGTAATTTATTATACTTTTATAGTTTTTGAAAAGTTTGTTTTATCAAATTTTTCAATAATATCAAATAAAAATTTTCAATTTTATGTTATAATATTGATAATTTATAATGGTGCCGAGATAGCTCAGTTGGTAGAGCAGAGGACTGAAAATCCTTGTGTCGGCGGTTCGATTCCGTCTCTCGGCACCATCTAAAGAAAAAAATAAAATTTAAATTTAAAAACAAAATATTATTGCCGATGTAGCTCAGTGGTAGAGCAAACGATTCGTAATCGTTAGGTCACCGGTTCAATCCCGGTCATCGGCTCCATAGGTAGTGCATTATGATTATAAAGGAGGATATATGGCATTGGTAATAAGGTTAAAAAGAATGGGAAAAACTAAGGCGCCATTTTATAGAATTGTAGTAGCGGATGAAAGACGTGCTGCTAAAGGAGGAAAATATATAGAAGAAGTTGGTTATTACTCACCATTAAAAGAACCGCCAGACATTAAAGTTAATTCAGAAAAAGTATTGGAATGGATAAAAAAAGGTGCAAAAATTACTGAAACAGTGAAGTCAATAATAAAAAAAACAGATATCTATAAAACAATATCAAAAATGAAAAATATTGAAAAATGAGGGATTTATTATTTTTTTTATCTTCTTTGTTAGTAAATGATATAGATAAATTAACAATTAAAGAAGTTGAAAACAATTTTTCTAAAAAGTTTTTAATAAAGGTTTCAAAAAATGATATTAAAAATATTATTGGAAAAGAAGGGAAAACAATAAAAACAATAAGAAATATTATTTCTATGGCTTCTGTTCTTAAAGGAAATAAGAGAAAAATACCGATTGAAATCATAGATGAGTGATGAAAATATTCATTTTGACAATATTTCCTGATATATTTAAAGATACTTTGAATTTTAGTATATTAAAAAGAGCAAAAGAAAAGGGAAAAGTTGATTACAGAATTATTAACATAAGAGATTTTGCGTTGGATAAACATAAAACAACAGATGATATACCATATGGTGGGCTTGAAGGTATGGTGATGAAGGTTGAGCCCATATTTAATGCTCTTGAAAAAATAAAAGAAGATATTGATGAGAATAGTAAAACTAAAATTTTATTATTGAGTGCTTCTGGAAAGAAGTTAACACAAGAAAAATTGCGTATTTATTCTCAAATGGACAATATTATTTTAATATGTGGAAGATATGAAGGTGTTGATGAGAGGGTTATAAATTTTGTTGATGAAGAAATATCAATTGGTGATTATGTGTTAAGTGGTGGAGAATTTCCTGCAATGGTTTTGATAGAAGGAATTGTCAGATTAATTCCAGATGTACTTGGTAATAAACAATCTATTGAGAATGAATCATTTAATAATGGTTTACTGGATTATCCTCAATATACAAGACCTAGAGAATTCAAAGGATACATTGTTCCCGAAGTTTTATTATCTGGAAATCATGAAGAAATAAAAAAATGGAGAAGAAGACAAGCAATAAAAAAAACATATTTGAATCGTCCTGATTTACTGGATAATATAAATTTGACAGAAGAGGAAAAAAAAATTTTAGATGAGATAAAGAAAGGAGACAAAAATGAGTAATGTAAAAGAGATTGTAGAAAAATTATATATGAAAAAAAATAAATATTTTAAAAATGTTACAATTGGTAGTACAATTAGAATTAACTCAAAAATAAAAGAAGGTGGTAAAGAAAGGATACAAGGTTTTGAAGGTATTGTAATTTCAAGACGAGGAACCGGTTTGAATGAAATGATAACTTTAAGAAAAATATCCTATGGTGGAGTTGGAGTGGAAAGAACCTATCCTGTTTGTTCACCTTTTATTGAGTCAGTAAAGATAATTAAAAAAGGTAATGCAAAAAGAGCAAAATTATATTATTTAAGAGAAGCAATAGGGAAAAAAGCAAAAAAACAGGCAAGAAAATTTGGCAGCAATATATTTGTCCAAGAAGTTACTGATGAACAGGAACAAAAACAAGAATTAAGTGGACAAAATACTAATACTATAGAAAAACAAAAAACAGAAGAAAAGAATATTTAATAAAAATTTATTCTTTTTAAAATAATTTCAATAAAAACTTGAAAAATCATTTTTTTCTTGACAGAATAATATTAAACGTTTAAAATTGTTATATAAATTCATGAGGTATAAATATGCTTGAAATATTTAAGGATAGAAGAACTCAAAAGCGAATTTCTCATTCATTAGAAACTAACTATAAAATATTAGATAATCCCAACCTATCATCAGCATCAGAATATAAAAAAGCCCAAATAAAAAATATCTCACTCGGTGGACTCTGTTTACATTCAGAACAATCCTTAAAAGTGGGTAATATGTTGCGCGTTAATTTCATATTGGAAGAAGATGATAAAAAAATTGATACTTTTTGTGAGGTTAAGTGGTGTAAACGTGACATAAATGGTTTTCTGTTAGGTTTAAGTTTTATTACCTTAACTCGCGAAGAAGAGGAGCATATTATTAATTTCATTAATCAATGTAATTAACTTTATTTTTTATTTTCGGGGATTCATATTTTGTTAATTATTATATATACAATATAATTGAATTTTGTATATTATCTATTAGTATTCTCAAAGGATGTTTGGAAAGATTTTTTTAATGATATTTTAGATTTTTAATAACTTAAAAAGGAGATTTTTTTTGGAAAAATCAATTATTATAATTGGTGCAGGTGTTGCAGGGTTATCAGCTGGGTGTTATGCTAGAATGAATGGTTTTAAAACAACTATTTTTGAAATGAATGATAGAGCTGGTGGACAGTGTGTTTCATGGAAAAGAAAAGATTTTATTTTTGATCCATGTATACACTGGTTGCTTGGAACATCTCCGGAAAGTTATTTTTATAGGATATGGGACTGTCTCTTATACACATCT
>JAOAAI010000266.1 GCA_026418955.1 Candidatus Goldiibacteriota bacterium
AGATGTGTATAAGAGACAGCCATAAATGCATCGCCTGCTCCAGTTGTGTCAATAACTTTGACTTTATATCCAGGAATATATTTAAAAAAATCTTTATAATACACATAACAACCTTTTTCTCCAGCACTAATAAATATAATTTGTTCCTTTTTAAAAATTCTTTTTATATTTTTTATATCAGGCCTTGCATTAAATAAAAATAATAATTCAGTATCACTTATTTTTATTATATCTGCATATTTAAAATAATTTCTTATCTCTTTTTTTGCAGTTTCATATTTTCCTTCCCATAAATTTAACCGAACATTAGGGTCATAAGAAATTAACAAACTATGTTTTTTTGCAAAACTTATTGCTTTTAATGTAGCTCTCCTTGAAATATCATTCATCATGCTTATAGAACCAAAATGTAGTACCCTGGCTTTTTTTATATACTCTTCGTTAATCTCACTGGTATTTAAAAACTGATCAGCAGATGGTGCCCCATAAAAAGAAAAATCACGCTCTCCTTTTTTATCAAGATAAATAAAAACAAGACCAGTTTTATATTCTGAAGTTTTATAAATATATTTAATATCCACATTTTTTTCTTTTAAAAAATTAAGAAGAAAATTACCAACAAAATCATTACCAACTTTTGAAATAATTCCTGATTTTATTCCCCATCTTGAAAGATTTACAGCAACATTGGAAGGTGCTCCACCGGGTCTTAACTCATATTTAAATATACACTGCCTTTTTTCTGGCACAAAATCTGCAAGTATTTCTCCAATAGTTATGACATCCAACATTTTACCTATAAATATGGTTGGACTCTTCTACAACCCATTTGGTTTTTCTCGCTATCATTAATTCTTCGTTAGTTGGTATTACAAGTACTTTAACCTTTGAACCAATCTTTGTTATTATTTTTTCTTTTTCCTTTGATTCATTGGATTTTTTATCTATCTTTACACCTAAAAAAGCAAGTGGTTCTAACACCTGCTGTCTTATTGACACAGCATTTTCACCAATTCCACCGGTAAAAATTATTGCATCAACTCCGCCCATTGCAGCTGCATAAGCTCCAATATATTTTGTAATTCTGTATGTAAATATATCTATTGCATATTGTGCTCTTGTATTTCCATTAGCAGCAGCTTCCATTATTTCTCTCATATCATTAGAAATACCAGAAATTCCTTTTAAACCACTTTTTTTATTAAGTAAATCATTCATCTCTTTTATTCCTAAATGTTCTTTTTCCATTATATATAAAACAACATAGGGATCCATATCTCCAGTTCTTGTTCCCATCACTAGTCCTTCTAAAGGTGTAAATCCCATAGAAGTATCAACTGATTGTCCATTTTTAACAGCTGTAATAGAACATCCATTACCAAGATGACAAGTTATTAATTTTAATTTTTTATAATCTTTTTTAAGAATTTCTGCTGCTCGCTGAGAAACATATTCATGTGATGTTCCGTGAAAACCATATTTTCTAATATGATATCTTTCATAAAGTTCATAAGGTAATCCATAAATATATGCTTCTTTTTGCATTGTCTGATGAAAAGCAGTATCAAATACAGCGACTTGCGGTACATTGGGAAATATCTTTTCTGCTGCAATTATACCCTGATAATTTGGTGGATTATGAAGAGGGGCAATATCAAAACATTCCTGTATTACCTCTTTTACTCCTTTTGTTATCAATGCTGATTTTGAAAATTTTTCTCCACCATGCACTACCCTATGACCTACGGCATCAACCTGAATTTTATCTTTAAAAATACCAACTTTACTATCAAGAAGAAGTGTAGCTACATTTTCCAGTGCCTCTGTATGATCTTTGGCTGTTATGTCTTTTATATATTCTTCATCCTTTTTCATTTTATCATTCTTATAATGCAATTTTGATTTTTCTTTTCCTATCTCTTCTACCATTCCTTTTGCTAAAACATTACTTTTTTTATCATCCAGATCAAAAATCTGAAACTTTAAAGATGAACTTCCACAATTTATAACCATTATTTTCATAGTCAAATACCTCCAACTAGTTTATTTTACTCAATCTTACAACATTGATTGCTATGACATTCACAATATCTGAAGCTTTACAACCTCGTGATAAATCACTGCATGGTCTTTTTGTTCCCTGATATATAGGGCCATATGCTTCTGCTTTTGCAAGTCGCTCCGTTAATTTGTATGCAATATTCCCCGAATCAAGATCTGGAAAAATTAAAACAGTTGCTTTTCCTGCAACAGGTGATCCAGGTGCTTTTTTAGCACCAACAGCAGGAATCAAAGCAGCATCTGCTTGCATTTCACCATCTATTATTAAAGTTGGATCTTTTTTCTTTGCAAGTTCAAGGGCTTTTGTAACTTTATCAATCCTTGCATGTTTTGCACTGCCCTTTGTAGAAAAAGAAAGCATTGCAATCCTGGGTTCTTCACCAATAAGTTCTCTGTATGTAGCACCTGTTGTCACTGCTATATCAGATAACTGCTCTGGATCTGGATCTATGACCAATCCACCATCAGAATAAAATAAAATTCCATCCTTACCAAATGACTTATCAGGTAAAATCATAACAAAAAAACTAGAAAGTGTTTTAATACCCTCTTTCATACCAATTAAATAAATGGCAGCACGTGAAACATCAGAAGTGGTATTCATAGCACCTGCTACAAAAGTATCTACTATTCCTTTTCTAACCATCATGGCTCCATAATAAACATCCCTTTTCATTATATTTTTGGCTTCTTCCAGTGTCATTCCCTTTGCTTTTCTTATTTCATAAAATTCATTTGCATATTCATCTAAATTTGGAAGATTATCAATATCAATAATTTCTATTCCATCAAGAGATAATTTTTTTTCGCTGGCTATCTGTTTTATTTTATCAGGATTTCCTAACATCACAACCTTTGCAATACCCAACTGTGTTGCTTTAACAGCTGCTTCAACTGTTCTTTCGTCATTTCCTTCGGGCAATACTACTTTGGCAGGTTTTTTTTTGGCTTTTTCATATATATCTTCCATAAAAGTAACCATAATATACCTCCATTATTATTTTAAATATTTGTCTGGTTTCAAAAGATAATTTTTCACATAATCATAAATACCATCCTCAAGAGAAGTAATCGCCCAAGGATATCCAGCTGATTTCAACTTATCCATTCTAGCCTCTGTAAAATACTGATATTTTTCTTTTAATTCATCAGGCATATCTATGTATTCAATATTTTCTTTTTTATTCATCGCTTTGAAAACCGCTTTTCCTAAATCTTCAAAACTTCTTGCATTACCTGTGCCTATATTGTATATACCTTTTAAATCTTTATCAAAAATAAAAAGTAGCATATCTACAGCATCTTTTATATATATAAAATCACGTAACTGTCCACCATCTTTGTATTCTTTTTTATAAGACTTAAAAAGTTTGAGTTTACCAGTTGTATTTATTTGTTCAAATGCTTTATGCACCACACTCCTCATCTCACCTTTATGATACTCATTGGGGCCATATACATTAAAAAATTTAATGCCAGTAATTTTATCAAGCAATCCGTTGCGTAAAGCCCATAAGTCAAAAATATGTTTTGAAAAACCATATTTATTCAAAGGTTTTAAATTTTCTATTTTTTCATGTGAATCATCAAATCCATTGGTCCCATCCCCATAAGTTGCAGCAGAGGATGCATAAATAAATTTCTTATTGTATCTTATGCACCATTTTGCAAGTACCTGTGTATATTTAAAATTATTTTCTATTAAAAAAGAAGCGTCATTTTCAGTTGTTACACTACATGCACCCATATGTATAATTGCTTCAACTTTTTCTCTTAAAATTTTATCATCAAAAAGTATTCTTTTTAAAAATGGATCTTTCTCTTCGTAATCTATAAATTTTAAATTTAACAAATTCTTCCATTTATCTTCATCCCTAAGCCAATCAACTATGTGAATATAATATATCCCTTTTTTATTAAGCCCCCAAACAATAGCGCTACCTATAAAACCAGATCCGCCAGTAACTACAATCATAGCCTCCTCCGTTAATCCACATCAATTAAAAATTATCTTTTTTTTATATTCTTTTTCGTACTTTTTTATATACAAAGAAAATCTTTTCTGAATTTCCTGTTTTATCTCCGGTTCCAGATTAAAAACAATCTCTTTTTTCTTTTCACTTTTACATATATATTTTATCTTTTTTAACTGTTCAAGGCAAATACTTTCTTTTGAAGGGATAACACCATTGCCATTACAATATGGACATATATCATAAAAAGAATCACCTGATTCATCAACCACTCTTTTTCGTGAAATAACAAGTAATCCAAACTCATTTATTTCTGTAGTTTTAAAATATATCTTTGACTTTGAAAGTTCCTGTTCTAATTCTTTTTTTAAAATCTTTTTATTTTCTTCTGATTGCATATCAATGAAATCAACAACTATAAAACCGCCTATATTTCTAAGAATTATTTGTCGTGCAATTTCTTTTGCTGCATTTAAATTTAACATCAATATTGAACTCTCTACATCACTTTCTCCTTTAAATTTTCCACTATTCACATCTATAACTGTTAATGCTTCTGTTGTATCAATTTTAAGATATCCACCTTTCTTGAAAGGAATTATCCTACTCTTCAAACCATTAATTTGATTTTCCAAATTATAATATTTAAAAATACTGTCAACTCCATTATATAACTTTAATTTAGGTTTATTTATGCCTGCTTTTTTGGTATATTTTTTTATATCTTTATAAACATCTTCTGAATCAACAATGATTTCATTTATTGAATTATTTAATGTTTCCCTCAATATCCTTAAATAAAATTTTTCTTCTTCATATAATAAAGCCGGAGCTTTTTCCTTTTTATAAGATTTCAATATATTCTGCCATTTTTTAAAATTCTGTTTTATTTCTTCCTCAATCTGTTTATTTGAAATTCCTTCTGCAGTTGTTCTAGCAATTAAACCTACATTACTACTTATTTTCTCTCTCATTTTTAAAAGAATCTCCCTTAATCTACGTCTTTCTTTTTCGTTGATAACCTTTTTTGATATACCTATTTGTTTTGAATTTGGAGAAAAAACTGTATAGTATCCAGGTAAAGTAATATTCGTAGTCAATCGCGCTCCTTTGGTTTTATATGGTGGCCTTACAACTTGGACAAGAATATCCTGTCCTCTTTGAAAAACTTCAGCAATATTTTTTCTTTCATTTTCATCATTTATAACTTTCATTGCATCAATATCAAGTGATTCATTATATGCCTTTTCAGACAAAAAACCAGGTTTTTCATCGCCAATATCAACAAAAGTAAAATTCATATTATTTATAACTTTGATTACTTTACCTTTATATATATTACCGGTTTTTGCATAAGTGCTTCTTTCTGTCCAAAAATTTATCAATTTACCATTCTCAACTATAGCTATGTTAATTTCAAAATCTTCATTATTTATATATATCTGTTTCATTTTACCAAATTATATTTCTTCTCCTTTCATATATTCTCTATATATATTTTGAGCAATACCTATTATTATCATAATAAATACAATGGATGAACCACCATAACTCAAAAGTGGAAGAGTAAGTCCTGTAACTGGTAATAATCCAATTGTCATTCCAATATTTATAAAAAATTGAACTAAAATAATCATTGCGATCACCGAAGCAAGAATTTTGCCACCTGTAAATTTACATAATTTGGATATTTTTAATATTTCCATTATTAAAATATAATATATTAAAACAACAAATAATCCACCGATGAAACCAAATTCCTCACATATAACAGAAAAAATAAAATCGGTATATTTAATAGGAATAAAATTTAACTGGCTTTGTGGTCCACGTAACCAACCTCTGCCAAAAAATTTTCCAGAACCAATCGCTATTTTGGATTGAATAACATTGTATCCAGCGCCAAGTGGATCTACTTGCGGATTAATAAAAACCAACAATCTCTGTTTTTGATAATCCTTCAACCCAACATATCCTACTGGAATAATCAGTATCAAAATAACAATAATTGAAACAAATTTTTTTATTGGAATATTGCCTATAAATAATACAACAAGAACCAATGGAATTATTATTATGGCAGTTCCTAAATCTGGTTGTTTTAATATAAGTAGCATTGGAATCAAAGTAATTAAAAAAATTTTCATTAGTGATTTTAAAGTCCAACTCTCATCACGTTTAATAAGTATGTATCTAATAACAACGAGTGGTACAATTATTTTCATAAATTCGCTTGGCTGAAATTGAAAAACACCAAACCGTAACCATCGCTGGGCACCTAGTGCCACATAACCAAAAACAAGCACAAGCACAAGAAGAAAGAGAAAAAAATAATAAAAATAATTGGCTAATGTTATCAGATTATTATAATTAATATTTGAAAAAATTAATAATACAACCAAACCAATAAGATACCATATTATCTGTTTTATGAAAATTTCATTAGTAGTTCCACCTGTAGCCGAATATATCGAAATAATTCCAATACATACAAGCAACAATGTGGTTATTAATAAAACAATATTAAAATTTTTAAACCAATTTTTGAATAAAATAATTAATCTTTTTTGTAGATTCATTTTTGCTTTTTAGTCCTTAAATAATATTCTATGATATTACCAGCTACAGGAGCTGCAACATCACCACCACTTCCACCATGTTCTATGAGTACAAAAATCACAATTTCAGGATTATCAAAAGGAGCAAAACCAGCAAACATAGCATGGGTCTCTCCATGTGGATTTTCCACTGTCCCTGTTTTACCTGCAGATATTATCCCTTTTATACGTGCTTTTGTTCCAGTACCACGATTACTTTGAACAACAAAACGTAATGCATTCCTCATAATATTTATTACTTCTTCAGAAACTTTTATATCAAACAATCGCTTTGGTTCTGTAAGTTTTATTATTCTTCTATTCTCGGTAGTTATGGCTTTCACTACAAATGGCTGCATTGCATAACCCTTGTTTGCTATGACTGCCATAATATTCATTATCTGTAAAGGAGTTGCTGTTATATATCCCTGTCCTATTGACATCATAACAGTATTACCAGGGAACCATGGGGTTCTATCTATACGTCTTTTCCATTCTCTTGTAGGAACAAGTCCTGCTTTTTCACCAGGTAAATCAATTCCTGTTTTCTCACCGAGTCCAAACATCACAGCATATTTATATAATAATTCAACTTTCATTTTCAATCCTAATTTATAAAAATATATGTCACATGACTCAGCTATTGCCCTGTAAAAATCAACATATCCATGCCCTGATCTACGCCAGCATTTATATGGCCATGTTTTTATCCAGTATATACCTTCACATAAAAAAGATGTAGTGGTATCTATGATCTTTTCATTTAATCCACCAGAACCCACTACAATTTTAAAAATAGAACCTGGAGAATAAAGTCCCTGGACTACCCTATTGTTCAAGGGATTATCTTTATCTCTTATCAGACGTTTCCATTCCTTGATATCTATGGTTCCACTAAAATAATTTAGATCATAATCTGGTTTTGAAACCATACATAATATCTCACCTGTTTTTGGATTACTAGCTATAATAACTCCTTTGTAATTATTTTCTTCCATTATATTCTCTGCATATTTTTGAAGATTGTAGTCAATTGTTAAAACCAAATTATTGCCTTGCTTAGGAGCAATAGTTTTTATTATCTCTTTTTGTCTACCATAAGCATCTGTTAATATATACATAACCCCATCTTTTCCACGTAATTCTTTATCATAAAAATTTTCAACCCCCGTCTGTCCTACTATATCACCTGGATAATAATCTTTATCCTTTTTTAATTGATTCAAAGATATCTCGCCTGTATAACCAATTATATGTGATGCAAGGGAATTATAATTATAAAATCTAACCGGCTCTTGTGATATTGAGATACCATTAATTTCTATTGCTTTTTCTTCAATTTGTGATATCTCTTGTTCATTTAGATTTCTTTTTACCACTATTGGTTCTAGTATATATTCTCTGCTCTCTTTTAATTTTTCCATAATTTCTTCAGAAGGAACTTTTATAATTTTTGAAATTTCATCTAATGATCTGTTGATATCCTGATTTTTTTTAAAATAATAAGGAATTATACTCAACTGATACGTAGCTTTATTTATCACAAGTGGTTTATAATTTTTATCATAAATATATCCACGGGGAGCCCTGATTTTAACTATATTAATACAATTTGAATCAGCAAGTTTTCTGTAATAATCTCCTTTTATTATTTGTATATAAAATAACCTTATGAGAATAACAACTACAAAAAATGAAACTATCCATGCAAGAAATAATATCCTTATAAATCTTTTATAAATATTTTTTATATTATCGGTTATTTCGTCTTTTGCCATCTAATCATTCCCCATTTTAATAAATCATTAATCCATAAAATCGCAGCACTAAAAATAACAGTAAAAAAAATATTAAAAATCATTCTGATAGGTATGAAATATAATTTTCCATCCCAGTGGAAGAAAAAAATAAATATTGTATAAATAAAAATTTTAAACAGATATGAAATCAAAATTATAAATATCTTATTCAGTAAATTCTCTGTATTTATATTTTCACATAAATAAAACAAAAACAACAAGCTTAACAAATAAACTGTTAAATTTATACCCAAAAAATCCATATAAATAGAATCTATGATCAAAGAATAAATAATTGCAAAAGTAAAACCTGCCCATATCATACCAGAAAAAAACAATATAATAGAAGTAATCCATATTATATCAATATAAAAAAATATCCTGAATATGCTGTAATTAAATAAAGAAATAAAAATTATTATAAAAAGAAAAATCCAAAATAAAATATTTGTAATAAATCTTTTCAAAAAAATTTCCTCTCTTTAATTTAATATTAATAAAAATATTTATTATTTTAAATATCCACTTACAATATATACTTCCTGTATATCGGCGACATTTACAAATGGTTTTACTTTAATATCCATGGTTAATTTGTCATTTTTTTTCTCTACAGAAATAATGCGTCCAACTAATAATCCCGCTGGAAATGAATAGCTTAAACCAGAAGTTATTACCAAATCGCCAATAATAACATTCTCTTCTTTTGGTATATATTCAAGCTCGCATAAATTATATCCTGCACCTGTTAAAACACCTGTTATTTTGTTACGTTCAATTCTAACAGAAATCTTGCATTTAACATCTGTTAAAAGCAAAACAACAGATGTATCAGGAAAAACTTTTTGAATAACACCAACTACCCCATCTTTAGAAACAACACCATCTCCAACTTTTATATCATCTTTTTCACCCTTATCAATTAAATAACTAAATATTAAACCATCTATATTTGCACCTATCACATTTGCATAACATTTAATAAACTTTTTTGATTTATTATCGTCAGTTAATTTTAATAATCTTTTCAATTTTTCATTTTCAGCTTTTAATATCTGGTTTTCATTAATAAGATATATATATCTTTTATTTAAATCATTAATTAACTTGCCTGAATCCTTTATATATTTTGATGCAGTTAATGAATCTTTTATATAAAAAATTTTTTCTGAAATATTTTTCTGCAAACTGGAAAAAATATGACTTACAAAATTATATTTAATTTTACCTTTAATAAAAAAAATCATTAATAACATACATACAATTATAATGATTATATAAAACCTCTTGGAAAGGCGTTTAAATTTTATTTTCATTTATTAAACAATATAAGAATCATCGCCCTCAAATGAAAGACGTCTTAATACATCCATCTGTTCTTCAAGCATTTTTCCAGCACCAAGAACAACACAGTCCTGTGGATTTTCCGCAAGATGAACAGGAACTCCTGTTTCATTACTGAGTTTTATATCAAATGCTTTTAACTGAGATCCACCGCCTGTTAAAACAATCCCCTTATCAATAATATCTGCAGCCAATTCTGGTTTTGTTTGTTCAAGTGTGAGTTTTATTCCTTCTATTATTTTTGTTATTGGTTCTTCAAGAGCAACAACCATCTCATCTGATGTGACTTTAATTGTTCTTGGTAACCCAGTGGTCATATCACTACCTTTCACATCCATTTCAAGTGTATTCTCTAATTTCATCGCACAGCCAATATTAATTTTAACCTTTTCAGCTGTCCTTTCACCTATATGTAAATTATATGCCTTTTTAAGATAAGACATTATTGCCTCATCAAATTTATCTCCTGCGGTTCTTATTGAATTAAAAACAACTAACCCACCCATAGAAATTACAGCAACCTCTGTAGTCCCACCACCTATATCAACCACCATATGACCCGTAGGTACCTCTATTGGTAAACCAGCGCCAATTGCTGCTGCCATTGGTTCGTCAATGAGATAAACTTCTCTTGCTCCTGCTTGCAAAGCTGATTCTCTAACAGCTCTTTTTTCTACTGGGGTGACTCCTTTGGGGACAGAAATTGCTATCCTTGGAGAAACAAGCGAATGTCTATTATGAACTTTTACAATAAAATATCTTAACATTTTTTCTGTTACATTAAAATCCGCTATAACACCATCTTTCATCGGTCTGACTGCTCTTATTTCTCCAGGGGTTTTTCCCACCATTTCTTTAGCTGCTTCTCCAACTGCAATTACTTCCTTACCTTTATAAAGTGCAACAATTGAAGGTTCTTTTAAAACAATACCTTTATTTTTTATATATACAAGAGTCGTTGCTGTTCCAAGATCTATTGCCATATCATTGGAAAACAGTCCAAGAATATAATCAAAAATCATTTATTTTTCCCCTTTCTTTTAATATTTTTCGTTGTATTTTTAGTAATTTTATCCTGTTGTTTTTTGGGTTTTTCATCTTTTTCTTTTATTATTTTACTTGCATCAAATCCACCCCATTCTATTGCAGCCTGTAAAACAACCAAACCGATAAGCAAAAGCAATAAAATAACACCTATTATTACTCCTAACATAATAACCTCCATTTAAAATAACTTTGTTATAATAAAATTTAAATTATTATAACAAATTAATAATTTATATGCAATAATTTTTAAGAATATATAATAAAAATAAGAAAATAAATGGTATACATATATAAAAAATTAAAGATATTAAATAAAGCTAAGTTATATTACTCAAAAAGAAGAAAAGAAAAAGTGGATATATATAATCTCTTACATAGATTCTTATTTTTAACAAAAAATGTATTTAAAAAATTATTACACTATTACCCTTAATTGGATAAAAAAAGTATTAAAAATGATTTGAATCGCTTAAGAATTAAGAATACAAAAATATATCCATATCATCACAGATATTTAATATCACCAAAAGAAAACAGTTTACAAATAGTTTAAAAGATATGAATTATATGCTTATGCAGATTTTTATAATTATTCTTGTGAACAAAAACATTCATCATAACCAATTTTTAAACTTCCTTTTTCCAATAAAATGCTTCAATCCTCAATCTTTTAAAATATAAATCCTATAAAGTTTATTCTGATCTTTTATTTTTAGATTTTGTTTATGAAGTATATCTTTACAACTCCATTATCTTCTTAAATTAATATTATTATATGTCTTCTGTTTTTAAGCATAAATTTAAAAAAATTACAGTTCAGTCATATATCAGTATTAAATTCAACGGTATATTTATGCCAAAAAATTCTGCTTTCATAAAGATCGCATGCACTACAATATCACACATTCTTTTATTCCAGGTATTGCTAAAAGATTTCAATCTGATATTTAAACCTTTCATAACACATTGAAGAAGTTTCATTCTGTGATATTGAAAAATTTTATGTATTAACTTCTCTTTTGCCTGCACTTATATATACAAATAAAATCAAAATCTTTGGTATGTCATTAAATAAACAATCATAACTTATAAAAAATGTTGTATGTTACCCCAAATTATTTTAATAAAATGATTTATAAAAAGTTTATGAAATGTGTATAACATCTGTTTTATAATTCTAAAATTCTTAATATGAAAAAAGTAGTGATATCTACGATTATTTTGTCTTAAAAATTCTAATCAAAATATCAGAAAATTCAGAATTTTACATCTCACTCACTTGTTCAGGATGAGAATTCGAAATTAAAAATATTAGATAATTCCTCTCGGAATTTTTTGTTAACATATTTTTTTAACTTTTTCCACATCCTTACCCAGAGAAAATTCCATATATTGAATTCTAGTTTTTCTTCGGAATGGGAATTCGGGATTAGGAAACGGTAGAAAATTTCTTTCGGAATGTTATGGCTCCCCGGGCAGGACTCGAACCTGCGACTCTGTGGTTAACAGCCACATGCTCTGCCAACTGAGCTACCAGGGAACCAATTTTTTTTACTGTTTGATAATTTTTAACATAAGCAAAATTAATTGTCAATTATAAATTTTTTACTTTATTAATAATGTTTGGAAATTATGTTTTGAAAAATTTATTGAAAAATTTTTTATTTTTCTATCTCTTATATTAAAAAAACATCTTTTTAAGCATTTTTATTAAATAAACAATAAATCATAAAAAAATGTTAACCATTTGAAAAAAATCTGCTAAAATATATAAATAATATTAAATAGGACTTATTTATGGATAAAAAACCAAAAAAGCTTCTATATACTATATTATTTGTAGGCGAATTATTTCTTGTGTTCGCTGCAATCATAATTCTTACAATTAAAAAACAATCTTTTATTTCAATCTTCAATTTACACCAAACTCCTAATATTTTTATCTTATTTTTAATAATAACTGTAGCCTTTACAATAGCAATATCTATATCTTTTTCCGTAATAAAATTGCATCTTTTCAAAGATATAAAAATAGTGATTGAAGAAATAATAAATTCTTTCAATCTCAATGTTTTTGATATCTTTATCATTTCACTACTTGCTGGTGTATGTGAAGAAATACTATTCCGGGGAGTATTACAACCAATGCTCGGAATATGGATAACTTCCTTTATTTTTATTCTATTACATGGTTATTTCAATCCTTTTAATTGGCATATGTCTGTTTTTGGAATTTTAATGTTTTGCTTAAGCATGATTATTGGGTTAATATATATAAAATATGGACTTGTAGCAGCAATAATTTTTCATATAGTTTATGACTTCATAGCCTTTTCATCATTTAAAAAATTTATAGGAAATATTAATGCGGCTTGATATTGCACTTGTAAAAAATAATCTCGCCCCAACAAGAAGTAAAGCTAAAGAACTTATTAAATTTGGACATGTTTTAGTGAATGAAAAAATTGTAAAAAAACCCGGTATTAAAATAAAAGATGATGATAAAATAAAAATTATCGTATCTGAATATTATCCTTTAAAATTTGTTAGCAGAGCTGGTTTAAAACTTGATCATGCTTTAAAAATTTTTAAAATAGACATAAAAAATAAAATTTGCTTAGATGTGGGCGCTTCTACTGGTGGTTTTACGGATTGTTTATTGAAGAATGGCGCTAAATATGTTGTATGTGTTGATGTTGGCACAAACCAAATACATCCATTAATTGCTAAAAATCCTAAAGTAAAAGTATATGAGAATACAGATATAAGAAATTTTGTAACATTAGAAAAATTTGATTTTATATGTGTTGATGTTAGTTTCATTTCATTAACAAAAGTAATACCTTATATAACCATCTTTGCAAATGAAAATTGTAAGTTCGTATTACTTATAAAACCGCAGTTTGAATTGTTAAGACCTATTAAAAATTCTAAAGGTATTATTAAAAATAAAAAATATATTAATTTCGCCATCACCAGAGTAGTTTCATGTGCCCAAAAAAACAAATTACAATTAAAAGGTATTGACAAATCACCAATAAAAGGTAAAGATGGCAATATTGAGTTATTAGCGTATTTTATAAAAAAATAGATTATTTTTACATTTTTAATAAATTTTCTAAATGAACATTTTCCAATAAACTTCTTTTAATATTTTTTTCTATCAAATAAATCTCTTTTTGAATTTTTTATCCTATCAATAAATAATATCCCATCCAAATGATCAATCTCATGCTGGACAACAACCGCTTCAAATCCAGAAGTACTAAGTGTTTTTTCATCACCTTTAAGGTCAATATATTTGACTTTTATATTTTCTGATCTAGTAACATTTCCTGTAAAATCAGGAACACTCAAAC
>JAOAAI010000002.1 GCA_026418955.1 Candidatus Goldiibacteriota bacterium
AACAATAGCATCAAAATTTATTATGTATGTATTTCGGGAAATAAATATAAATAATAATTCGCCAAAAATATTCAAAGGTTTGGGTTATTATTTAATTCCAGAATACCATAATAATAAAATAATAAAATCTTTTGGATTGAACAATTATTATATTGAAAAATTAATGAACGAATTAAAAGACGATTCGTTTGCTATAGATGCGTTTTTTTATTTGGATACAAAGGAAAAAGAAAAATTAAAAAATTTAAGAAATGAATTTTTACAAAATAATTTTTGATATAATAAAATTTTGTATGGAGTGATGTGAGAAGAGATGGAAAAACAAAGGAAAAAAGTGCTTGTATTAACTTCTACATTTCCGAGGTGGAAGGATGACACCCTGCCACCTTTTGTATATGAGTTATCCAAAAGGTTAGCAGAATATTTTGACATAACAGTTTTAGCTCCATCATATCCAGGCGCAAAAGATTTTGAGATAATGGATGGAATGAAAGTTTATAGGTTTCATTATTTTCTTAGACCATTTGAAAAACTTGCAGGAAGCGGTGGTATATTACCTGTTTTAAAAACAAAACCATTGTATTATTTAGTGGTTCCATTTTTTTTATTGGGTGAATATCTCGCAGCACGAAAAATAGTTAAAGAAATTAAGCCAGATATTATCCATGCTCACTGGATAATACCCCAGGGTTTAATTGCGTATTTTATAAAGAAAAAATATAATGTGCCCTATGTTGTTACTTCGCATGGTAGTGATTTAATGGGAATAAAAAATTTTAATTCAATTAAAAATATAATATTAAAAAATGCAAAAAATATTACTGTTGTGAGCAACTTTTTAAAAGAAGAAGTAAAAAAAATAAATTTAAATTTAAAAGCAGATGTGATTCCAATGGGAGTAGATTCAGAATTGTTTAATCCAAATAAAAAGGATTTGAATATTAAGAAAAAATATAAAATAGAAGGGATTTTTTTGTTATATGTAGGTAGATTAGCACCTGAAAAAGGTGTTGAAAAAATTATTGAATTGATGCCAAGTATTTTAAGTAAATATAATAATATAAAATTAATATTGATTGGCGAAGGTGTTTTAAAAGATAAATTATTAAAAAAAGTAAAAGAATTGAAGATTGTTAACAATGTTATTTTTATTAAGTGGATAAATAATAGAGAATTACCAAAATATTATGCGACTGCAGATTACTTTATTTGTTTAAGTGAAAGAGAAGGGATGCCTATTTCATATATAGAAGCACTGGCTTGTGGGACCCCTATTATTGTAAATAATTTACCAGTATGTCATGAACTTGTTGGTAAAAATAGAGGATATATATTAAAAAATAATGTAAAAGAACAAATATTATTATATTTATTAAAAAACAAAAAGATTAATAAAATGAGATTGCATAATTATATAAAACGCAATTATGATTGGAAAAATATAACAAATAAATATTTAAGGATTTTGAAATGAAAATTACTTTTGTGTCGAATAATAAAAGAATAAATGGCCCGGAAATTTGGAGAAAATATTTAATGGAGGAATTGTCACGAAGGCATTCAGTAAAATTAATTTCTTCATATAATCCTTTTATTATTTTAAGAGAAATAATTAATTCTGATGTTATTCACACTTACAATAACGGTGTTTTAACGATAATTTCGTTAATTGTTGCAAAATTTTTAAGAAAAAGAATAATACATACTATTCATGGAGATTATTATACTGAACAAAAAAATAAAAAGGGAATAAAAAAGATTTTTTGGCTCCCTTTTAGTAAATTATGTAATTTTTTTGCTGAAAAAATAACATTTGTGTCCAAATTTTTATATAAAAAAATTATAGTAAAAGAACCATATATAAAAGATAAATCTTTTATTATTTATAATGGAATTGATATTTCACAAATAAAGAAAAAAAAATCGTTAAATAAAAAAATGTTAGGATTAAAAAAATCTGATAAATTATTAATACAGATTGGAAATTTCAATATAATTCAAAAAACTAAAAGTTTGGATTTTTTAATTAAAGATTTTAATAAGATAAATAAGAAAAAAAATTTTTATTTATTTATCCTGGGAGAAGGAAAATATTGGAAAGATTATAAAAAAAAATATGAGACAGCAAATATTAAATTTATTGGTTTTAAAAACAATGCTATATCTTATATAAAAGCAAGTGATATATTTGTTCATTATAGTTTATTAGACACTTTTCCTATGCCTATTATTGAAGCACTTGCTTGTAATAAACCAATAATTGCATGGGGATGCCCTGTATTTAAAGAGATTTTAGGTTATACTAATAGAATATTTAAAATATTAGATGAAAATTATTTGATTAAAATAAAAAGAATAGGGAGAAAGTTGATGCAGAAATACAGTTTGAAAAGAATTTCTCAACAATTTGAATATTTATATAAAAAATGAAAAGAATAAATTATTTTATTTTAATATTTTTAAGTATTTTGTTTATAATCATATCTGTTTATATTTATATGAATGTTCCACCATTTTCTGACGGTGCAATAATATGTGGTGTAATTAGAGAAATTTCTAATACTGGAAATTTTCCCACCGAAGATTTCCAAGGTATCCAAAGATTAAATTTAACAATACCATATTCTATAAAAGTTCCATTTGTTTATTATCCATCATTTTATATTTTAGGTTCTTGTATTTCATTAATTACCGGATTAAATGAAAATTATGTTGTTTTTTTCTTAAATTTAGTACCAATTATAGTTTCTATGTTTTTAATATTTTTAATATTTCGAATGATATTTAATGAAAATTTTGCTTTAGTTATTACGTTTTTTTATATTTTTTCTAATATTTGGCTTTGGTTGCTAATACATCGTTTAATAGATACAATTTTAATAATGTTTTTTTTATTTATTTTTTATATTTTCTTGAAAATTAATAAACTCAATAAATTAAACATAATAGGATGTTCTTTTTTATTAGTGGGTTTTTTGTTATTTAAACAAACTGTGTATTTTATGCTTCCACCTCTTTTTTTCTTTTTATTATTAAAATTTGATAAAATAAAAGTTATTTATATTAGTGTTATATGTTGTATTATTTTTTTACCTTTTTTAATTTATTGTATTAAAAATACAAATTCTTTAACCTTAATTCCTAAAGGAATACCATTCATTGAAGAAAAAATATTGAATCCATGGTGGAATAATGAATTAGAAGAATGGGATAAAAAATTAAATGACATGGTTAATTATAAGGAATTAAGAGCAAAAACATTAAATCAATTTAAAGAAGTGCAAATGTCATTGCAAAATTTAATAAATAAAAGAGATTATGGTGCCATAATCCAAAATTTTTTTTTATATCCAATTAATAATAAAGGTATACAAGGTTATTCATCAATTGTTCAGAAGAATATATATAAATCTTTTTTAATACTTTTTATCATTTCTTTTATTTTTTTTATTAAATTTTACAAAAGTAATATATTACAAGAAAACTTTAGATACTATATAAAATTATTAATATTTTCTATTTTTATTGTAATTATTGGATGGTTTTATAATTCTGTTTTTCGTTATTATATTTACATTGGAACATTAACTCTATTTTTAATATTTTATTTTTTATTAATAATACTACGAGAAAATAAATATATATTTTTAATTGTATTTTTTGTAAGTTTTTTATTTACAATTTTTAATATTAAAGAAGAGATAAAACGTGATTTTGATTATCAATATACAATTGGGCATAGATTTTTATCTTCAAAGAATGGTGGTTTATATGAAGTAATGGAGGCTTCGCATTATATAAAAAATAATACATTCAAAAATCAAAATATTTTTTCTAATATTCCTGAAATAAGTTATTATGCAGAAAGAAAAATTATTTGGGATGACCGATTATTTTTTATTGAAAAAGAAATGGATTTAATATTTTTTTTAAAAAAATTTAATTTTAAATATCTTGCAATTCCATTTTATTCTGGAACTGTTGATAAAAAAGATTGGAGATATTTTGATGGAATTCCTAGTGATAGTTTGTTTAATAAGCTATTACAAAATTCTAAATATTTTAGTTTAGTAAAAAAATATAATGGTTTTACTATATACATTTTTAATTTTGAATAATTTATAAGGTGAAATTGTGATGGTGAAAAATACAATTTTAAATAAATTATTAAACAATTTGTTTTATAATTTTTTAGTTTTATTTTTAATTTTTTATCTAATTGAATTTATTTTTCCAAATACGGTTTCATTATATTTGAATTTAGATTATTTATTTATTATAATTTTAATTGCTTTAATTATTAAGATTATATTTGTTAAAGATGATTTTAAAACTAAAATTCAACCTAAAACTAAGATAGATGTAAAAATACTTTTATTGTTTACTTTTTTAATTGGGTTAATAACTTATTGTAAAATAAAAATAAATGAGCCGTTAAATATAATTATTTCAATATTTTCATGCATTGTTTTTTTTCTAATGTTATATTCTATTAATTTTTATTCTTTAAAATATAATTTAAAAAATATCAAAATTTTATATAAAAAGAATATTGTTATTATTTTATTTGTGTTTTTTTTATTAATAATTTATTTTTTAAAAATTTTTTCTCTAAAACAAGCAATGTATTTTTTTAAAATAATTTTGGGATTGATTTTTATTTGTTTTCTGCCTGGTTTTTTTGCTGGTTATATTCTTTTTCCTGAAGATAAAGAATATAAAAACAATTATAATTTTAATTTTTTAGAGAGGTTGATTTTAAGCGTGGTTTTAAGTGTTATTATTGTTCCCTTAATTGTTTTCTATATGCATGTATTTATTGATATAAAAATAAATTCATTTAATGTTTTTGTAACTGTATTTTTTATTATAATTATTTTATTAATTATATTAATTTTAATAAATAAGAATAAAATGGAGAGAAAGAATTGAAGTTAAAAGATAAATTGGTTTTTATTATTTTTGATATTATTTGTGCTGGAATAATAATATATATACTTTTTATGAATTTTGGTTCTTATTTTATTCCAATGAAAATGAAATATTTCATAGATATTGGTTCAAAATTGGAAAGTAAAGTGAAAGGTATTGAAAATTT
>JAOAAI010000059.1 GCA_026418955.1 Candidatus Goldiibacteriota bacterium
ATGGTATATTTCCTGATTTAAAAGGAATATTATTTAATATAATTCAAATATTTTTGATGGTTTTTTTGCCAAAAAGAATTATTGTTTATCTTTACTTTCTCTGGAGAATAAAAAAGAATAAAATTATAGTAAAAAAGAAAGACAAAAAATCATTTTTTTATAAATATCGTCTTTCTTTTGAAACATAAAACAAAAAATGATAAAAAAAATCATACCTTATTTTTTAATATTTTTAATAGTTTTTATTATTTTTTTAGGTAATTATAAATCAAATACTTGGTTAATAGGCTGGGATAATCTTAACCCTGAATTTAATTTCGGTCTTAATTTAAAAAGACAAATTTTTGGTAGCTTTCAAGAATATCAAGGGTTAGGATCTGTTGGTGGACTAATGATTTCCACTGCAATTCCCTACACTATTTTTTTATGGATATTATCATTATTTTCTTCTTTATCAATGCTGCGTTATATTTTTACTTTTTTAATGCTCTTATTAGGAGGCTATGGAATGTTTTTTTTAATGAAAAATTTAATTTTAAAAAATAAAAATAATGAAGAAAAAATAATTGGATCATTAGCAAGTGCTTTATTTTATATTTTAAATCTTGGAACAATGCAAATTTTTTATGTTCCTTTTGAACCTTTTGTTATATTTTATGGATTTTTGCCTTGGCTTATTTTTATTTTTATTAAAAATTTAGAAGAATTAAATAAAAAAAATATAATAAGTTTTTTTATAATAAATTTTCTTGCTGTTCCTTCTTTTTATGTACCTACTATTTTTATAGTTTATTTAATTATTTTATTTTTACTGTTAATAAGCCTAATTATTCAAAAAAAAGAAATAGAAATAATAAAAAAATTTTTAAAATTGTTTTTTCTAATTTTAATTATAAATTCTTTTTGGTTGTTTAATTTTCTTACTTTTATAAAAACTAATATTAACTCACCAATTGAAGCTCATATGAATTATATGTCTACTGAGGATATATATTTAAAAAATAAAAAATTTGGAGATTTGAAAAGTATTATTCAATTAAAAGGATTTTTATTTGATTTTTTAGATATAGATAAAACTGGCAAATATGAAAACATGATGAAACAATGGTTGTTATTTACTCAAAATAAATTAATAGAAATAATAATTTATTTTAATTTTTTAATTATTATTATAGGATTCTTTTATTCAATTAAAAAAAAATGCTCTTTTAATTTATTTTTTATAATTCTTTTTTTATTTTCTTTTTTAATTCTTGCTAACAATACACCTATTTTATCTTTATTTAATGATTTATTAAGAAAAATTCCATATTTTTCTCAAATATTTAGGGTGCCTTTTAATAAATTTGTTTATTCAACAATTTTCTCTTATTCATTATTTTTCGGTATTGGAATTCTTTCATTGTTTAATTTATTAAACAAAAAAAATTTTCTAAAAAATATATTATTTCTCCTAATTATATTTTTATTTTTAACAAATATGCCTTCTTTTTACGGAAATTTTATATATCAAAAAATGAAAGTAAAAATTCCTGATGAATATTTTAATTTAATGGAATATTTTAAAAATAAATCTGATGGTAAAATTGCCATCTTTCCACAATATTCTTATTGGAATTGGAATTTTTATTCATGGGGGTATACTGGAACAGGTTTTTTGTGGTATGGCCTAAAACAACCACTTTTAGATAGAGCTTTTGATGGATATAATCAATATAATGAAAATTATTATTGGGAAATATCATATGCTTTATATTCAAAAAATTTGGAATTATTTGAAAAAAATTTGAACAAATATCAAATAAAATGGTTAATTTTAGATAAAAATATTATTGCTAATCCATCGCCCAAAATACTATTTAATGAAGAATTTAAAGAATTAATAAACAGATCAAAAAATATAAAACTATTAAATAAATTTAATAATTTAGAAATATATGAATATAATCAAGATAATATTCAAGAAATAAGTATAAAAAATAATTTATTATCAATAATACCAAATTATAAATGGAATAATCTAGATAAAGCATATGAAGATTATGGAGATTATATATCCTCAATTAATTCATTATCAAATCAGAAAAAAGTTTATTATCCATTTAGATCAATTTTTACAAATAGAAAAAATAAAGATATTAATTTTAATTTTAAAGAAAATAATGATTATTTTATCTTTAAATCAACCATTCCAAAACAATTTTCAAAAATAATAAATATTGATGAAAAAACAAAAGAAATAATAGAAATAAACAAAGACGATTTATCAAAAATAAAAATATTAAAATCAGAAATATTTTTTTTCAATAACAACTTAGTCATTAAAATTCCTAAAATTTATGGTTTATATAGTTATAATTTAAAAGAAAACGATAACTTTTACAAAATAAAAAAAGCAACTTGTAATTATTTAACCTCAAATAAATATTCTTTAGAAAAAATAATAAAAAATAAAGAAAAAATAATAAAACTTAAAAGCGAAGATGGATCAAGTTGTATAATAATAGATTTACCTTATTTAACTCATAGTCTTGGTTATTTAATAAAAATAAAAGCAAAAAATATTAAAGGTAAAACGTTGTTATTAAATCTAATCAATAAAGAAAATAAAAGAAAAGAAATAGATATTTATTTAGATAAAAATAATAATTTTAAAGATTATATTTTTATACAACCTCCATTAAAAAATGATGGATTAGGATATGAATTAGTATTAGATAATATATCAATTGGAAAAGAATTATCTATAAATGAAATATCTGATATAACTATAAATCCTATACCATATGAATTAATAACATCAATAAAATTATTCTCTCCCCAATTCTATCTTTTATCCGATCGGAGTAAAGATAGAACAAGTGATTTGGATTATTTTGAGGCGAAAAAGTTGAATTATTTTTTTTATGAGGTATCAATTCCCTATTTTACAATTGAAAAAAATGATAATTTAACTCTTTATC
>JAOAAI010000112.1 GCA_026418955.1 Candidatus Goldiibacteriota bacterium
GTATGTTATATACTGTTATAGAATGCCGCTATCGTCTAACGGTTAGGACACGGGGTTCTCAGTCCTGTAATCGGGGTTCGATTCCCCGTAGCGGTGCCAATATATATAAATTTTAATCTCGAGTTCATTCTTTATTAATTGTTCAATAATTTGCCCATTTTCGTTTTTAAGTGTTTTAAAAATTCTACACCAAATTGCGAGATGCCATTAATTTCTTTTATCCATTTAATTTCTGCAAAAGTTATAATGGGGTTGTTATTATTTTCTATAGTAAATTCTATTCATATGATATCATCAACATTTTCGATAATTTAACCTTCAATACAGACATCGCATAAACTTATATCTTTTGTTTTACATTCATTTTTTTGGATTCTATAATATTATCTTTAGTCATGAGTTTATATTTTATTAGGAAGATTTTTATAACTCTTTTAAATTTTCTTTTTTCTATATATAATATTCCTTCCGTCAATACTATATGATTTTATGAAAAGTAAAGTTATTTTTTAATTTTGATTGTTATTTTTATTAAATATACAGTATTTTATATTTTTTTAAAGATCCATAACATATTTTATAATATATAAAATTAAAGATAGATTTATTTGTGTTTTTATAAGTGATTGTTGTAATTATTCATGATAAAACATTTTAAAAGCAATATAGGTTGATAAGATAGGCAATATAAGTTGTTGAACTTTGCCTAAAAATATTTTTATTTTTCCATAGTTATAACTAAAATTTGGATTACATTAAAATTAGAAAATTTAGATTTAATTTTCTCTAAAATTTTAAATGTTTTTATTTATGTACCTATATGTATGGGTTCCACTATTTTTTTAATTAAAACTATTGTTGATAATGAAGTTAAGTAACTTGTTTTAGGATTTTCAGGAGATGGTAAATTTTCAGTTATTGTCCTGAATCTTCCAAAATCCCCTTCCACGATTATTTCATGAATATTTGTTTTTATAAATGGATCTATTATTATTTTTACCTTTGTTTTTTCTGGACCGATACCTGCTATACTTAAAGTCGCAGCTACATTTATATTTGCTGGAAAATCGTTTATAGCTTCTTTTGCTGTTCCATCAAATACAACTGTTTCAACATTTATTTTATTCGGATCTATATTTTTTTGTTGTAGGTATTTATTGCCTTTAAAGGCTTCGGGCGGTTTTCTTGTTATTAGAGTAACTTGTTTTATTCCAAGATATTTTGCTGCATCCAGACCATCAATTCCGACAACAGCACCGGAAGGAATGTATATATTGATCATTTTGGTTTTTGCTTCCTCTATTAGATCTTGACAATCAAGGACACCACCAGCACTTAAAAATATTATATCTCTGTAATATTTTATTGCTATCTCAAATATATTACGTACAGCTTCTTTTGTAGCGCATTCTATTGCAAGATCGCAGCTTTTTATAACATCTTCTAATTGCATAAATTCAGGTCGTATGTTTTTTAATTTTTTTAACATTTGTTCATATTTTTGTTTTGAAATATCATAGCATCCTGAAATTTCAACATTTATATTACCTTTATCAACTGCGCGTGCTATTTCTGTTCCAATATTACCACAGCCGATAATACCTATTTTTTTTATTTTGTTTTTAATATTTTCCATTGTTATTACCTTTTTATTTTATTTTTACCAATAATTTGAACAATTCTGGGTTTATAATTTTTTACCTCTTTTTCATCAATAAGTCCATAAGTAACAATAATTATTATATCTCCAATTTCTGCTAATCTTGCAGCAGCACCATTCAAACAGATAACACCTGAATTTTTCTTACCTTTTATAACATAAGTTTCAAATCTTGCTCCATTATTTATGTTATAAATATATGCTTTTTCTCCTTCATAAATACCAGCCTTCTCAAGTAAGGCTGAATCAATAGTTATGCTACCTTCATAATTTATATTTTTATCAGTTATTACAGCTCTGTGAATTTTTGATTTTAGAATTTCTATTAACATTAAAAACCTCTGGATACAAATTTTAAGTTTTCAAATCTTCAGAACATCACATCTCCACATTTTTCCACATTTTTGCATTTTATATAAAAATTTTTATATTTTATAATAAAATATTCAATGGACATCTTTTGTTTCAACTATAGTATTATCAATTAATCTTGTATTGCCAACAAATATTGCTGCGGCAATTAAAACTTTACCTGATATACGCTCTTTTTTTAAAAGTGTTTCAGGATCAACAATTTCAACATAATCAATTATAGCATCAGTTTCTTTTATTTTTCTTTTTATTTCTTTTATTATTACTTGTGGATCTTTTTCTCCTAATTCTATCATTGATTCGCCTATTTGCAAAGCTTTTCTTAAAATTGGTGCAATATTTCTCTCGTCAGGCGTAAGATATATATTTCTTGAACTCATAGCCAAACCATCTTTTTCACGTATAATTGGACATATTATAACATCAATTTTATAATTCAAATCTTTTATCATTTTTTTTAAAATAATTGCTTGTTGCATATCTTTTTGTCCCAAATATAATTTATCTGGCTTCACTATATTTAATAGTTTACATACAACAGTAGTAACTCCTTTAAAATGAGTTGGTCTACTTATACCACAAAGCACCTTTGGCATTTCATTTTCAAGTTGAACATAAGTTGCATAATCTGGTGGATACATTTCATTTACATCAGGAATAAAAACACAGTTCACTTTTTTTATACTGCACAAAAGTTTGGTATCTTTTTTAATATCTCTGGGATATTTATTATAATCTTCACCTGGACCAAACTGAATAGGATTTACGAAAATACTAACAATAATTTTATTACAATCTTTAGCAGCTGTATGAATCAATGAAAGATGCCCATCATGCAATGCTCCCATTGTTGGAATAAAACCAATAATATTCTTTTTATTTCTCTTTATTTTATCAATATAATCATGCATATTTGAAATATTATTGATTATTTTCAAATAAAAACCTCCTAATCAGAAATAATATTTTTTGGTAGGATATTTTTTATTTTTTACATCTTTAATAAATTTTTTTATTGTATTTATTATTTTAGATGATATATTATCATATTTTTTAATAAATTTTGGAGTAAAATCAGGAAACGCACCCAATAAATCATGTGTTACTAAAATTTGACCATCACACCATGGTCCAGAACCAATACCAATTGTAGGAATTTTAATGCTCTTAGTTATTAAAGCAGCAGTTTTAGCCTTTACTTTTTCAAGAACTATTGAGAATACACCGGCCTTTTCAAGTTCTAAAGCACTTTTCATTAATTTATCAATTTCTTCAGGAGTATTTCCTGCAATAGGATATCCACCATATTTATTAACTGATTGCGGTTGGGTGCCAATATGTCCCATAACTGGAATGCCTATGTCTATGAGTGCTTTTATTTGTGGAATTATTTCAATACCACCCTCCAATTTTACTGCTTTCACAGTTGTTTCTTTTAAAATTTTACCAGCGTTCCTTTTAGCGGATAGGACCGAATCTTGATATGACATGAATGGCATATCTGCAACAATAAAAGTATTTTTTGCGCCACGTTCCACTGCTTTAATATGGTATATCATATCATCAACAGTAACAGGTAAAGTATTTTTATAACCACAGAAAACCATTCCAAGAGAATCTCCAACCAAAATAATATCCACTCCGGCTTTTTCTAAATAATAAGCCATTAGATAATCATAAGCTGTTAAAGCAATGATTTTTCTTTTATTCTTTAAATTTTTTATTTCATTTATTGTAAGCATTTTTATCCTCTGCTAGGTGTAAAATAATGAACTCCACCTTTTACATTTAAAATAAAATTTTTTATTGAATCATATACTTTTTTATCATTTACAAAATCAACATCATCTGTATTAACTATTACAAGAGGACTTGAATTATAATGACCAAAAAAATGGTTATATGCTTGTGATAAATTAAAAATGTAATCTTTTGATATATTTTTTTCAAAACTTCTTCCACGCTTTTTTATTCTTTCCATTAGTACATCAACCGATGCCTGCAAATATACAACAAGATCTGGTTTTATTAATTTTTTTTCATTTATGAGTATATTGTATATTTTTTCATAAATTGATAATTCATTTTCATCAAGTGTTATATATGCAAAAATTCTATCTTTTTCAATTAAATAATCAGAAACAATTGTTTTTTGAAATAAATCTAGTTGTTTTAATGATTCAATCTGACTTACTCTGTTGAATAGAAAAAATAACTGGGTCTGTAGAGCGTATATTTTCATATCTTTATAAAATCTTTCTAAAAAAGGGTTATTATCAACTTCTTCTAAAATAAGTCGTGCTGATAAATCATGGGCTAGTATTTTTGCAAAAGACGTTTTGCCTACTCCTAGAACACCTTCAATGCTTATATAATGGAAATTATTCATCAAAATCTCCTATTTTTATTACCTTTTCTTTTAATTTTAAACTTTTTATTATATTTTTAATAGTTTTCTTTTCTACAGGATGATAAATATTTTTATTTATTTCATATAAAGGAATTAATACAAAATTCCGTTTTATAATTTCAGGATGCGGTATTTTTAATTTTCTTTTATTTAATATTATATTATTAAAAAACAGGATGTCAATATCTATAATTCTTGGACCCCATTTCTTTACTTTTTTGCGTCCAATTTTTTTTTCAATTATTTTTATTAATTTTAATAGATTTTCAGGATCTAATCTGGTTTTTGCTTTAATACAAATATTATAAAAATATGGCTGATTTTTTACACCAACTGGTTCTGTCTTATAAACTGAAGAAATTTTAATTATATTTATATTGTTTTTTTTCAATAGTTTTATTGCATTTCTAAGATTATTTTTTTTATCACCAATATTAGAACCAATAGAAAAATAAACTGTGTTCATTTATTTTTTCAATTTTTTGAGTCTTTCAATAGCTGTGTTCATTATATCATCATCAACTGTTAATGAGATTCTGAAATATTTATCACCAGAAGGGCCAAATCCTATTCCAGGAGTTAAAACCACATCACATTCATCTAGAACTTTTGTAGCAAATTGCATTGAAGAAAAACCTTTAGGAACTTCTGACCAAATATATAATGTTGCTTTAGGTTCAATAACATTGTAATCTAAATTTTTTAATCCATTATAACACATTATTGCTCTTTTTTTATATAATTGTCTTATTTCTTCTACTTCTTTATCGCAATATTTAAGAGTATTTGCAGCCGCTTCTTGTATAGCAGAAACAGTTCCTGAATCCATATTTTCTTTTACAGTTGCAAGACCATCTATTATCTTTTCTCCACCAACTGCATAACCTACTCTCCATCCTGTCATATTATACGTTTTCGAAAGTGAAAAGAATTCTATTACATTATCTCTGCCATCTTTTATTTCAAGTATTGAAATTGGCGGTTTTTCAAAATATATATCACAATATGGTGCATCTTGTGCAATTATGAAATTATATTTTTTTGCGTACTTTATTGCTTCATTATAAAATTCATAAGTTGCAATAGCAGATGTTGGATTATTAGGATAATTAAGCCACATTATTTTTGTTTTTTTGTAGATTTCTTCTGGTATTGATTTTAAATCAGGTAAAAAATTATTCTCTTTTAAAAGTGGCATAAAATATGGTTTACCACCAGCTAATAATGTTCCTGAGACATAACCAGGATATCCTGGGTCTGGAATTAAAACAATATCACCCGGGTTTACAAAAGCAAGTGGTAAATGGGTTATTCCATCTTTCGCTCCAATTAAGACGAGAATTTCATTTTCTTCAACTGTTACATTAAATCTTTTTTTCATCCATTCAATTATAGAATTGATAAAAATTTTAGAACCTCTACCAATAGGATATTGATGGTTTTCTGGTTTTACAGTTGCTTCTTTTATAAAATTTAATATTTTTTCAGGTGTAGGTTTGTCTGGATCGCCTATTCCAAGATCTATTATTTTTCTGCCTTCTTTTATTGCCTGTTTTTTCTTTTTACTCAATTCAACAAATATATAAGGTGGTAATGATTTAACTCTGTCTGAAAATTCCATTTTTAATCCTCCTTTTTTGTTATTCAACAAAATTTGTCAATCTTCCAATACCATCTATTTCTACTTCTACTTTATCTCCTTTTTTCAGAGGACCAACGCCTGCTGGTGTACCTGTTGTGACTATGTCACCACGATTTAATGTCATTATTTTTGAAATAAAACTTATAAGTTTTTTGGTTTTAAAAATAAAGTTTGATGTATTTGAATTTTGTTTTAGTTCATCATTTAAATAAAGTTTTATATTTACTTTATCTGGATTTATATCTTTTGTAAAATAAGGACCTATAGGTGCAAAAGTATCAAATCATTTTGCTCTGGTCCACTGCCCATCTTTTTTTTGCAGATCTCTGGCTGTTACATCATTTAAACAAGTATAACCAAGAATATTTGCATTGACAAGTTCTTCGTCAATATTTTTTATATTATTTTTAATAATAATAGCTAATTCTGCTTCATAATCAACTTGTTTGCTCATTTCAGGTAAAATAATTTTATCCATATGGCCGATAACTGTATTTGGGGTTTTTATAAATATAATTGGTTCATCTGGTAATTTCATATTTAATTCTTTAGCATGATCTTTGTAATTCAAACCAATAGCAACAATTTTAGAGGGCATCACAGGAGGTAAAATTTGAACATCCGATGGATTAATTATTTTATCTGTAATTTTATATGATGTAAAAATATCGCCTTCTATTTCAATAAAATTATTATCTTTATTCAATAAGCCATAATACTCATAGCCATCTTTAGTTTTATATTTTACAAATTTAATCATTTTATATCAATTTATTAAATACCTAATACTTCTTTCATACTATATAAACCTGGTTTTTGATTTATAATAAAACGAGCTGCTTTTATTGCCCCTGCTGCAAATGTTTCTCTGGAAAATGCAGTGTGTTTTATTTCTATTTTATCACCAGTTGATGCCATTATAATTGTATGCTCACCAATTACTCCACCACCTCTTACAGCAAATATTCCAATTTGATCTCTTGGTCTTTCATTATCCCTACCTTGTCTTGCATAAATAACATTTTTATCAAAATCCAGCTTTTTTTCTTCCAAAATAGCTTTTGCAAGAGTGATGGCTGTTCCTGATGGTGCATCCTTTTTCATTCTGTGATGTGATTCAACAATATCAATATCATAATCATCTTTTATTATTTTTACTGCATCTTTTAAAAGCTTCAATATTACATTAATCCCTATACTGTAATTTGACGATAAGACAATAGGAATTTCAAATGCTATATTTTTAATTTCAATTAATTCATTATCTTTAAAGCCTGTTGTTCCAATCACAGCAGGCTTTTTTGCAGTTTTTAATATCTTAAGTGAATCTAATGTTGATTGTGGTGTAGTAAAGTCAATATATACATCTATATTATTAACATTATCCTTTAAATTATCAGTTATTTTACAACCATAAATTTCTGTTCCAATTGTTTTATGACCCTGCATTTCTGTAAGTAAGGTGATTTTAAAATCATTTTCTTTTGAGCATAAAGAAGCAATTGTAGAACCCATTTTTCCTGCTGCACCAGCAATACCTATTTTTATCATTATTATCCCTCCAGTTTTATTCCATATTTTATCATCTCTTCTTTAAGTTTTTGTAAATTTATATCAGAAATTTTTGTAAGTGGTAATCTTATTTCATCTGTGATTAATCCCATCAAAGCCATTGCTGCTTTCACAGGGATGGGATTTGTTTCAATAAACATCGCTTTTACAAGTGGAAACATTTTATGATGCAGAGCTCTAGCTTTATTTATATCACCTCTATTAAATGCATCAATCATTGCTTTTACATCAGATGGAATAATATTTGCAATAACAGAAACAACTCCTTTACCACCTATAGCTAAAAGTGGTAAAGTTAAAGCATCATCACCAGATAATACATCAAAATCAGGGCCACATTGTTCTATAACTTCGCTCATTTGAGATAAATCTCCACTTGCTTCTTTGACCCCAACAATATTTTTAATTTTTGACAATTTTGCCATAACAGGAGTTGTGATATTTACGGCACATCTTGATTGAATATTATAAATTACTAGGGGAATATTAACCGCTTCTGCAATGGCTTTAAAATGTTCATATAAACCATTTTGAGTTGGTTTATTATAATATGGCGCAACAAGTAATGCTCCATCTGCACCTGCTTTTTCTGCTTCTTTTGTATATTCAATTGCCTCAGCTGTTGAATTAGAGCCGGTTCCTGCCAATACCTTCATTCTTTTATTTACAAGTTTAACTGTCATTTCAATCATCTGAATATGTTCTTCCGGTGTCAATGTTGGAGCCTCGCCTGTTGTACCTACGGGCACAATACCATCTGTTCCTGCTTTTACATGCATTTCAATTAAATTTTTGTATGCATCAAAATCAATTTTACCATTTTTAAATGGTGTTACTATTGCCACATATAATCCTGTAAACATAAAAACCTCCAATAAAATTTTAAAATTTGTAAATCTGCAAATTTACATTGTTGCCTCTTTATTTAATTTACCTTCATATATTATATTAGCCGGTCCTTCAAGCCAGACGTCAATATAACCAGTATTGTCTTTTTTAAAATATATTTTTAGTAACCCTCCTTTTGCTTTTAATATTATAGGACTTTTTTCATTTTTTAATTGATTGATAATTATAGCAGCTGCTGTTGCTCCTGTTCCACAGGCATATGTTTCTGCTTCAACACCTCTTTCATAGGTTCTTATAAAATACAGATTATTTATTTTTTGAATAAAATTAACATTAGTGCCTTTTGGAGCAAAAAATTTATGAAATCTTATTTCTCTACCAATATTAAATATATCAAATTTTTCAAGATTATTGACAAAAATTACAAAATGAGGTACTCCTGTATTCAAATAATGGCCTGTAATACTCTTATTTTTAATTTTTAATTTTATATTTAATTTCATATTATATGGTTCAATCATTTTTAACTTTACAATATTTTTTCCTGTTATTACCGCTTTATGTGGGCCATCTTTTGCTAAAAATTCCATACTTTTTTTGGCATATTTTTTTAAATAGGCAAATCTTGCAGCGCATCTACCACCATTACCACACATTTCCGCCTCTTTACCGTCATTGTTGAAAAATCTCATATAAAAGTCATAATTTTTAAATGATTTTTCAATCATGATCAAACCATCAGCGCCAACTGAAAAACGTCTTCTGCATATTTTTTCTATTTGGGAAGCTGTTAAATTTATTTTTTTATTATAATTATCAATGACAATAAAATCATTACCAGCGCCTGACATTTTTGTAAATTTAATTTCCTTCATCATGCACCCTTTTAATTATATTTCTAATTTAATCAAATCTTCATAAGTTTCTCTTTTGCGTATCAATTTATACTTATTATTCTGAACTAATACTTCTGCGGCTCTTGGCCTTGAATTGTAATTTGAAGACATTACAAAACCGTAAGCACCCGCGCTGCGAATGGCAATCAGATCTCCCTGTTTTAAATCAGGTAGGTGTCTATCTTTACCCAGAAAATCAGCGCTTTCACAAATTGGACCAACGATGTCATATAATATATTTTTACCTTTTATCTGTTTTACAGGAATAATACTATGATATGCACCATAAAGTGCAGGCCTAATTAAATCATTCATTCCTGCATCAACAATTAAAAAATTTTTATTAATACCTTTTTTATTATAAATAACAGAGGTTACAAGTATACCACCATTTCCAACTATAAATCTACCGGGTTCTATTATTAATTTTAAATTTAAATCTTTTATATAAGGTGAAATTTCCGAGGCAAATTCTGCTGCAGTTGCAGGTTTTTCATCTTTATAAATAATTCCCATACCACCACCAATGTTAAAAAATTCAAGATTTTTAGAAAAACTTTTAATTTGTTCAATAAAATTTTTTAATTTTTTTATAGCATCAATATATGGTTGTATTATTGTAATCTGAGAACCAATATGCATATCTATACCTTTTATATTAATATGTTTATATTTTTTTGCAGTATTGAATAATGAATTTGCTAAAATGATATTAATACCAAATTTGTTTTCTTTTTTTCCTGTTGTTATATATGAGTGAGTATGCGCATCAACATCTGGATTTATACGCAAAGCTACATCTGCTTTTATTTTTAAATTTTTAGCAATTTTATTTATTGTCTGTAATTCTTCCACGCTTTCTATATTAAACATCAATATGCCGGTTTTTAAAGCATAGAAAATTTCTTCGGGAGTTTTTCCCACACCGGCATAAACAATCTTTTTAGGGTTCCCACCTGCTTTTAATACTCTGAATAATTCTCCACCTGATACAACGTCAAATCCTGCATCTTCTTCTGCTATTAATTTTAAGATAGAAATATTTGAATTTGCTTTTACTGAATAACAGACAAGTGTATCAAATTCTTTGAAAGCAGATTTTATTTTTCTCAAATGTTCTATAATTGTTCTGCTGCTATATATATAAAGAGGAGTTTTGAATTTTTCCGCCAGCATTGAAACATCCACATCCTCTGCATATAATTTTCCATTTTTGTAATCAAAATAATCCATAGAAATCACCTTTTTAATAGAAATTATATCATAAAATGGAATATATATTAACATAAAGTTTAAATGTAAACAAAATAATTTTTTATATAAATAGATGTAAAAATATGGGAATGATGAATAAAATCTACATTTAACATGATTGATGATTTGCTAAAAATTATTTCAAAGTAGAATTCAGGATTATTTTATAACATATAATTTTCCAATTACTTCTGCTTTTTCATTTTTATTGGTTTCAGCAAATATTTTGAAAATATAAATTCCTGATGCAACATCTTTTTTATATTTGTTTTTTTTATCCCAGAAAAAAACATTATAACCCTTTAAATATTTAATTTTTTCGTCTATAATAACAATCTCTCCGGAAACAGTAAAAATTTTTACAGTGACATCTGCATTTTTTGAAAGCCAGAATACAATATTATTTGTACCTTTTTGAATATCTGTAAATATTCCAGATAATTTTAGAGTTAGACCTACCATTGTATTTGTGGGAGTTACTGATATTGTTCTGGTGAATGTTTCTGTAGGAGTTAATGTGATTGATGATGTATAAGAAAATGTGAAGGTGGGGGTTGCAGTATAAAAAGGCGTTAATGCACAAGTAGCAGTATTTGTTATTGAATATGTTGGTGAGAATGTGCTTGTTTTAGTTGATGTTATCATCTGTGTTATTGTATTTGATATTGTTAATGTTTCTGTTGCTGTTAAACTTAATAAAATATAAATGGTATTAGTGAATAAAGGAGTCACAGTCTGAGTATTTGATAATGTTGGGTATTGTTGTGTAGGTGTTACACTCTGTGTAAAAGTTATTGTAAATGTTGCAGTTAAAGTCATTGTGCGTGTATTTGTTTGAGTCCGTGTTATTGTAATCGTCCTTGTAATAGACATGGTTATTGTCGGAGTTACTGTTGGTGTAGGTGTTGAAATAAAATCTTCAAGACCCATTCCAGCTGGATAACCATATGATTCTCTAAAATCAAAACCATAAACAATAGAAGTAAAATAATAATCAGAAGTTATATTATGAGGTCCAGGTGAAACGCTCAATCTGATAAAGGAATAACCACTTGTTCCAATTATATTATAATTTGCATAAGGAATTGTCCATCCATCTATTGTTATATTGCCTGCTGCTTCTAATGGAGCCATTATATTTATGTAATTATTTGCAAAATTTACAGGTGAAAAAACAGTATATGACTTTAAATATTGTTCAATAGGAGGTACCATTATCATGCAAGGATCCCCTGTCATATTATCATAATCAGTTGAATTTGCATACTGTATAACCATTATTCTGTTATTAGAAGTAATATAACCAGCCCCATCAATTATAACTTCAAAAAATTGATTAGCATTTAAAGAAACTAGTAAATTTCCATCAAGATAGATATTTGTGTTGTTTTCCACAGAAGTAAATCTATATGTATCGCCATTGTTTCTGCCATATAAAGGGCACAATACAAAATGTTTACCCCATGTTGTGGTTGGTTGTAACTGTTCTATCAAATAATCGCACCACAATGTATTACTTGGTATATTGGCGCAATGATGGGAACCAAAAACAGCTATTCTTTTATTTGAATTTATTATTGTTCCAGATAGGTCTGCTGATAAATTATCATTTCTTAATCTGAAAACCTGACCTTCATTTAAAGTAAAATTATACGGCACGCCTGCAATATATGTTAGTGTGTCAATCGGCAGAATAAAAGTTACTTGAGTGTTGTCTTCTGTTCCAACAATGGCAAACTGACTGCCACCCTGTGGAAAATTAATATCGGTATAATTATTATTTTTATAACCTTGGATTATGTAATTAGTTCCAAGACCTTCAACTGGCAAAGCAAGAAATGCATCAGTTATTGTTACATCTTTACTTATACCATAAACGGTTATTTTATTATTTGATAATATGCGAATTCCTTTATAATCAAAATCATTATTTAAAGTCATTTCACAATTAAATGGGAGTGCTATAATTGTAACTGCTCCGGGAGATATTGAAAAATTTAAATTAAATGCAGGATTTGCAATGTAAACATTGCCGGTTGCGTTTGTCTGACTGGTTATGTATAAAAATTTTTGAGCTGTTGTATTATAAATATTGGATGGAAATGTAATCCAAAATTTTTTGCCGGAACTATCCGGTGCGGAAAAAATTTTATTAAAAAAATATATTAACAGGAATAAAATAAATGATAATTTTTTCAATTTATTCCTCATTATTTAATTATGAATAATTTATTCATTATTGATTGTTTCTCATCTTTTAATTCTGCTGTAATTTTATATATGTAGACACCGGATGCAACTTTCCTTTTTTTGTTATTAAGCCCATCCCAGAAAAAACAGTTATACCCTGAATTACCATATATTTTTTTATCAAGTACAATTTCACCGGATACTGTAAAAATTTTTATATTAACTTTGGCTTCTTTAGATAAAAAGAATATAATATTTATTTTATCCTGTTCTGGAAAGTTGCCTTTTAATTCAAGAACAAGTGGTTTATTTAAATTCATAGTAACTGTCATAGTGATTGTTTTGGTATTTGTCATTGTTGATGTCAGAGTAAATGTTGGGCTTATGGTCGGTGATAAACTGACAGTATTTGTAAAACTTGAAGAATTTGTAATTGTAAAAGAAGGTGTTAAAGTTATTGAAAAAGTATGAGTGAATGTTAAAGTGGTGGTGGGGGTTTTTGAAAATGTGGAAGCTAAAGTTATTACAGGAGTAAGTGTTTCTGAACAGGTATATGTAAAATTAAATGTTGGACTATTTGTTACCCATGTTTCAGAAGGAATTATTGTATGACTGAGTGTGTATGTATTTTTAAGTATTATAGTTTGAGATATTGTTGGCGAGATTGTGTTTGTTGTTGTTAGTGTATTTGTCCCAGTGAATGTATAAGTCCTTGTAAGAGTTAAGGTTCTTGTAAATGAATATGTTTGAGTTGGAGTGATTGTTCTTGTAACTGTGAATGTAGGACTTTCTGTTCTTGTTGGAGTAATGGTTTGTGTAGATGAAGATGTCCAGGTTGTTGTAAAAGTTCTTGTTATTGTTCTTGATGAAGTTATTGTGCATGTAGATGTTATTGTTCGCGTTGGTGTTATTGTAGGAGTTATTGTAGAGGTGTAAAGATTTATTCCGGTGCCACCTTGAAAACCATATGATTCATACTCCCTGAAACCATATGCCCATATTCCAAAATTAAAAGGAGATGTTATTGTATGCAAACCTGGTGATATTGAAATTCTTGCGCTTGAAAAACCACTTGTGATTATTGTTGAGAATATCGATGGATTGATGATGCTTCCATTAAGTGTAATAGATCCAATGGCTGAATTCGGTGCAATTATTGTTAAATAATTATAAGAATATCCTGTCGGAATAACTACTTTTGAATTATTAATATATTGGTCGGTTGCAGTTATATTCATCATAAAAGGATCGCCTGTTTTATAATCAAAGGTCAGACCATTTGCAAATTGAGCAACAAAGATTGGTTTATCTGATATGATCTGTTGAGGAATTCCGGATAAAAATTGAACTGCCTGACCTTTATTTAAGGTTGGAATTGGAGTTGCATTTACTGTGACCTGTGTATTATCTTCTGCTGCTATTATCCTGTATGTATCTGCAATATCTCGTCCAGCTAAAGGTACTGTTAAATATCTGGTAGACCATGAATTTGTCGGTGGCAATTGTTCCACCAGAAAATCAGCAGCCATATAATCC
>JAOAAI010000120.1 GCA_026418955.1 Candidatus Goldiibacteriota bacterium
ATATGGATGTTAGGTCCTGTAAGTAGAGAAGGACAAAAAGAAGTTTATTATAATATAATTTATCCTGCAAAATATAAAGTTATAATTAAATCAAATAATAAAGTACAAGAGGATGTAAAAAAAAGTTTTGAATATTTAATATTATATGGTGGTATTGGTCAGAAAAGTAGAAGGGGATTAGGAAAGTTTTATTCTAAAAATATTAAAAATAAAGCAAAGATTGATAATTTATTTTTTTCAAAACAAACTTTTGATTCATATATTGAAGCATTAAATTATTTAGGATGTATATATTGGGCGTATAGAGTAAAGCTTAAAAATAAAAAAGAAAAATATTTTTTAGGAGCAGGAAAACAAATAATTAATAATAAAAGTTATGATAGGATTCCAAGTAGAATTTTTTTTCAACTATTAAAACTAGACAATAATAAAATACAACCAGGATACTTATTAATTTATAATAATATTTCTAAAATTGAATTAGATAATTTTAAAAAATTTATTTTAAATGAAGAAGAAATAAAAAATACTTTAATAAAAAATATGGAGAATTATAAAACAAGAGCAAATAAAATTTTTTTATATAGATTGTATCAAAAAATAAATGAATATTTAAATGATAAATTTTTGAAATTTGAAGAAGTTAAATAATAATAAATATTTTTTTGGAGGATTTATTATGGATAAAAGTCTTGCATATAATAAAATTTTAGCATTTCTTCATGACCCGCCTGATAAACCAATCGCATTATCTTTTAAAATTGCTCACGAAGAATTAGCTTTAAATTATTTAAGTATATTACTTGGAGAAGATAAGATTAATATTTCTGAAAAAATAAAAAGGGCGGATAGAATAGCTGCTGCAATTGATAGACAAATAAGTGAAGAAAGCCAAATTGATTTTTTAAAAGAAACATCTTACAGACATATTTTACAATCAATACATTCTGAAAAAACAGATGCCGATTATGAATTATTAGATGAGTATGATAAAAATTTTATAAGAGGCAAATTACAGGATAATTATAAAAATTTTACTATAAAAAATATAGAAGAATTATTTAAAAAAATAAATAATGAATTTAATAAAGATTATGAAATAATTTATTTTTATATTTGGAGAAAATTATTTGAAGAATTATCAAAAGTAGAAGAATTAAAATTAATAAACAAATTTCCTGCAGATACAAGAGCTCCAAATCATAATATTGAAGACCATTTAAATTTATCATCAGCGCTTGTAAGTGATACTGGTAAATTATTTATTGGTATATTTACAATAGGCCCTGTTCAAGAATTTATATCACAATCTCGTAAATTAAAAGATTTATGGGCAGGAAGTTTTTTACTTTCTTATTTTATTTTTAATGCAATTTTGCCAGTTGCAGATGAAATTGGACCAGCCAATATAATCTATCCGGATTTAAAGACATTACCATTATTTGATAAATGGCTTAAAGAAAATAAAGGAATAAATAATATTGATTACGACAAAAAGAGATTATTAATTCCTTCTATTCCAAATTTATTCACTGTTTTATGTGATGATTTTAATAAATTAAAAAATTTATTTTTAAAGTCCGAAAATAATATTAGAGAGGTTATTCGTTTGGCGAAAAACTTTTTGAAAGATAAAGAAGGATTAAAAGAAGAATATTTACAATATTTAGATAATTTTATTGAGTTTTACTGGGCAATAACAGAAATTGAAATAAAACAAATAGAAAGAGAACAAAAAAAATATTTTGACCCAGAATTATACAAAAATGCATTTTCTGAATTGCAAAACATATTAGCATACAGAAAACAGATAAGAAATTATAATTATGATGAACCAAATATAAAACATAGTAGCAAATGCACAATGTGTGGATTACGACCAGCAATTGACTCTATTTTATCAAAAAATATTTTAAAAGAAAATGAGAAGTTATGTGCCGTATGTTTGCTTAAAAGAAAATTTATGGAATTTTTGATAGAAAAAGAAGAAGGTATACAAGGATTTTCTTATCCATCTTTGGCTGGGATAGCAGCAAAAAATTTTATAAAAGAAAATAAATTAAAACTAATTGAAAAAATAAAGAATTTTAGAGAATTATTAATTAAAAAAATTGAAAATAATATTTTAAGTGAGCAGATAGAAATTTTGAATAATATTGATGAAAATTTAGAAAAGTGCTTGGAAAATGCAGAAGCTTTTTATCCAGAGTTTTATGATGAAATTATAACAAAAATAAAAGATCAAGAAATCAAAAATGCTTCAAAAGAAATAAAAAAAGATTTAAAAGACACACCAAAATATATTTGTTCTATTATGATGGATGGGGATGATATGGGGAAATGGGTTAGTGGAGAAAAAGTAAAAAAATTATCTGTTGCTTATCATAAAACATTGAGTAGAATTTTATCAAATCTTGCTAATTATATTTTTCCTGAAATTGCTGAAAAAAATAATGCCCAAATAATATATGCAGGTGGAGATGATCTTTTTGCTTTTTGTGCAGTAGAAAATTTGTTTAGTTTTATAAATAATATAAATGAAGCTTTTAAAAGCAAAGAGTATAGAGGAGTAATGTCAATGGGTCCAGATGCCACTTTTAGTATGGGGGTATGTATAGCAAACTATGGGGATAATTTGAAGACAATAATAGAAAAAACACGAGAGGCAGAAAAAATAGCAAAAAATTTTAGAAAAGAAAAAAATGCTGTTTGTATGTATCTTATTAAAAGTTCTGGCGATGAAAAAATAGGGGTTGTTGGTTTACAAGATTTTAATGATTTAAATAAAATAAAGGAAAAGTTTAAGGAAAATAAAATAAGCAATAATCTTTTTTATTCGCTTTCAGAATTTGAAAGATATGTTAATGATAAGAATTTACTTGATGATTTTTATTATGATGACTTATTTAGGATAATAAAAAGACATATCTATACCAAAAAAATAATAAACAAAACAAAACCAGAAGATAATATTAAAAATGAAAACAATGAAAAGGAAGAAATTTTCCAGATAATAAAAAATTTTATAAATAAAAATAAAATATATTCTTTTATAAATCTTTCAGAACTATTAAAGATTATAAGTTTTATTGCAAGAGGTGAATAAAATATGGAAAAATATTTTGAAATAAAACCATTGGATATTATGTTTTTTAGAGATGGTTTTCCATTTTCACGAGGATTGAATTTTTTTGCCAAAAGTTTATTTCCTCCTAATATGGGGACTATATATAACGCCCTGAGAACTATGTTACTTGATTATAAGAACTATCCTATAAATCAATTTTTACAAAATAAAATAAATGATTCTACAATAGGGAGCCCAGATAGTTATGGTGATATGGAGGTAGAAAATTTTATTTTAAAAGATGATACTGATGAAATTTTAATTCCTCCTAAAGATATAGTATATACTAATGAAAATGAAATTGTTGTTTTACAAAAAAAGGAATTTAATTTGACGGATAAAACAAATTTTAATATAAATTTAAAATATATTTTTCATACAGAAAAAAAATTCAAAGAAAAAAATTTTTTCATCAAAAAAAGTGGATTAATAAAATATCTTGAAGGTTTATCCCCGGATAAAAATTCTATTTATAATATAAGCAATATTATTGTTAGAGATAAAAGATTAGGAATAAAAATTGATAAGAGATTAAAAACGGCTCAAAATAAAGGATTGTATAATATTGAATATATAAAATTTGCAAATGAAAAAATATCATTTTTGTTAAAAGTAAAAATTTCAGAAGATATAAGTTTAAAAAATTATATTTTAAGATTAGGGGGTGATACAAAAATTGCAGTAGTAAATACAATTAACTATAATGATGAATATAAACTACCAGAAATAAAGAAGTTTTTTAAAATAATTTTAAAAACCCCAGGAATTTTTTTAAAAAACAAATATTATCCTGATATTTTTGTATTAAATGATAATAAAGAATTAATTTTTGAAAAAAATGGTGTAAGAATCAAATTGGTAGGTATGATTATTGATAAAGTAAAAACAATTAGCGGTTTTGATTTAGCTAGAAATGCGCAGAAAGAAATATATAAAGCTGTTCCAGCAGGAAGTTTATATATTTGTGAAATTGAAAGTGGTTCATTTGAAGCAGTAAAAGATGAATTTTATCCAAAGCTAAAAACACAATCAGAAAAAGTAAATAAAGAAGGTTATAACATAACAATAATTGGAGGTGCATAATGAAAAAAGCAATTTTATTTTTAGAAACAATGTCGCCTTTGCATGCTGGAAGTGAAACAAGTTTAGGGTTGGTAGACAAACCAATACAAAGAGAAAAGGTAACAGAATTTCCTGTAATTTATAGTAGTAGTTTGAAAGGTGCAATAAGAGAATTTATAGAAGAAAATATGTTAAATGATGATAAAGAAAAAGAAACTTTTTATGAACTTTTTGGTCCAGAAGGTGATGGAGAAGATAATTTTGCAAGTGCTATTTCATTTACCGATGCAAAAATATTATTATTTCCTGTGGCATCAGTAAAAGATGTTTATGTATATATAACATGTCCATTTGTTTTAAAAAGATTTATGAATGATTGTAAGATTTCTGATATAAATAAATTTGACGAAATAAATATTGAAAATTTAAAAGTAAATAAAAGTGAAGTTATAACTCATAGCAATGCCAATGAGATAAAAATAAACCAAAATAATAATAGTTCAATCATTTTAACCGAATTTCAGTTTAATGTAAAAAATGAGAAAAATGACAAATTAATTGAAAAAATAAAAGAATTTACAGGGGTTTCAGAAAATAAAATATGTATTATTTCAGACGATAATTTTAAATATTTTGTGAAATACCATACAGAAATAATGGCAAGAGTAAAAATAGGTCAAGACGGCACAACTGATACAAAAAAAGGTGGTAATTTATGGTATGAAGAAAATATACCAATATATACAGTTTTTTATTCAATAATAAATGTATTTAGAAGTAGAAATATTTCAGAAAAAAGAAAAAAAGACGAAGAATTAATCAAGTTTTTTGAGGAAAAATTCAATAATTTAAATACTTTTATAATAGGGGGGAATAAGACAATAGGCAAGGGTTTAATTAAGTCAAAAATTAAATAAAAAAATAATAATTGGAGGTGATTTAAAATGCAATCATTAGAACATAAAAGAGCAAAATTTGCTTATGACAAGATTAACTCAATAAAATCTAATTATAAAGAATATCGTAGTTGTATAATGAATTTAGGAACACTTATTTTAAATAATGGATTATTGGCAACTCTTGCTTTTTATAATACAAAAGAAAATCATCATAAAGAAGTGATTAATTGGATAAAAGAAGAATTAAAAAATGAAAATTTATTAGAAAATCAAAAATATGATGATAACAATGAATTTATTAAATGCATTTCTGGACTGGATACGGAAACTTATATTTTATATACTACTGTTATTTTAAGTTTATCTAACTGGTTAAAAAGATTTGCAGATTCTATTTTAAAAGAAAAAGAAAAGGAGTAAAAAAATGGAATATTTATTTAAAAGTATGGATATTATAAAGTCAGAATCAGATGTAAAACATCCATTGATATTGTTAAAATATTTTTTCCCACAGAAAACAAAAGAGAAATATGATTTGTTTAAAAAAATTTGCAATTTAGATATTAATTTTCAATTAAAAGAAATAAATCAAAAAATAAAAAATACAATTGATAATTTTTTAAAGATAGGATATGGAGTTATTAATTTTACATTAAAAACCAGAACTCGTTTGATTGTAGGATTTGGTTCGGCAAGTACTTTGGAAACTTCTGTCTTATTAGATAGGGTTCTTGGTATTCCATATATACCCGGTTCATCATTAAAAGGATGTTTTAGAGATTATGTTAAAAATTATATAAATGATGGTGACGAAATAAAAAATAATTTCAGATTGATTTTTGGCAGTGAAGATGAAATAACAGAAGAGGATAACTACGAAAACTATGATAATATAAAAGGAAACATTTTTTTCTACAATGCTTATCCTTCCGAAAATCAAAATAAAGTATTTGAAATAGATGTAATGAATGTTCATTATCAAGATTATTATTCAGGTAAGGATAAAATACCAAATGAATGTAAAAATCCTGTTCCAATAAATTTTTTATGTGTAAGACCAGAAATAAAATTTAATTTTTATTTACTACTAAATAAAAAAATTATTGGATTGAAAACAAAAATTGAAAATTACTTTATAAATATGCTTGAAGAGCATGGTGTTGGTGCTAAAACCAATATTGATTATGGATATTTTAAAAAAATTTAGGAGGAAAAGATGATATTGATTAATACATGTGGAACATCATTAAAACCAAATTTAGAAAAAGAAAATATTTATAGCGTTAAAAATGCAATTGAATTAGGCAATTATTTAGCAGAAAAGATAAATAATATTAATAATTTATCTGATAAAATTTTTGGTGCAGAAATAAATAGTATTTATAGTATACTTAAAAAAAATAAAAATAAAGATATAGATATATTATACTTTTTAGTTTCAGATACTAAGGATGGAGAAAAAATAGGTAATATTTTAAAAACTTTTTTTAATGCGGGAAAAGTAAAAAATATAATAAAGGAAGATTTAAATATAAATATAGAAAATATTAAAGTTGAAAAGATTGAAAAATTAATTGGTAATGAAGAAAACTATAAAGAATTTAATAAAGGTTTATCAAATTTAGTTAAAATTATAGCAGAAATAAAAAGAGACAATTCCCAAAAAGAACTTATAATAAATGCAACAGGTGGATATAAAGCGCAGATCTCTTTTGCAGGTTTGATAGGTCAAGTTTTAAAAATCAAAGTATATTATATGTTTGAAGCATTTCCAGAAGTTTTAGAACTCCTGCCTATGCCAGTTAACTTTGATTATAAAATAATTTCTGATTATTATGATATTCTTTTAGACATTGATAAAAATTGGGAAAAATATCCTGAACAAAAAAGTGATGAATTAAAAAATAAATTAGATGATAATATTTTTAAACTTTTAGATTTAGTAGAAATAGATAATACTAGATATTTTAACCTATCATCAGTTTTATCATTAGCTTTAGAAGGTTATAAAATTAAATCACAAATAAATATAAATAAAATAGAAGAAAGTAGAAAAAATTATAAACCACAATTTAAATTTGAAGACCAAAATAATAAGAGAGTGCCTGGATTGGAAAAATTCTTTAAGGATTTAGCGGCTACCGGCTATTTTAATATTTTAATATCAAAAAGATATTATGATAAACCGCTAACCACAGCACATAAATTTGAAAAAGGAAAAGAACATAATGAAATTACAATTTATTACAAATCTAAAAAAGATTTCACAGCCATATGTATAGGCTTTACTATTGCAATTAATGAAGAAGAAAGAGATTCAATATTATATTATCTAAAAAATAATTATACATAATAGTTTTATTAATTTAATGCCTATTTTATATCTTTCCGAACAAGGCAGTAAAGTTCATAAAGAAGGAAACAGAATAGTAGTAAAAAAAGATGAAAATATCCTAATAGATATTTCATTATTTAAAATAGATACAATAGTAATATTTGGCAATGTGCAT